>DASYSW010000709.1:0-3942 GCA_036002905.1 Chitinophagaceae bacterium | reverse complement strand
AAAGATAAATACTCCGATTATTTACAGATCGATCTGCAGCAGCCGTTGAAAATTGACACCATCTACTACGACGGCAAATTGTATATCAATTATCCCCAAAAACCATATTACAATGAAGGCAATGTCTGGCATATTCCATTGCCAAAAGCTTCGAAAAATTCCGTTCATTCACTCGGTATAATCTACCATGGCAATCCACGCATAGCAAAAAACCCACCCTGGGATGGGGGGTGGATATTTACAAAGGATGCAGAAGGAAGACCCTGGATGACGGTGGCTTGCCAGGGACTTGGTGCCAGCGTCTGGTATCCCTGCAAGGATCATCAAAGCGATGAACCAAATAATGGTGCCACACTGAATATTACTGTTGACAGTTCATTGGTGGCTGTGGGAAACGGAAGATTGAAAGAGAAAAAATCAAATGATGGATCTGTAACATGGATATGGGAAGTGAAAGATCCGATAAACAATTACAATATTATTCCTTACATCGGCAAGTATGTAACCTGGCATGAAGATTATAGTGGAGAAAAAGGAAAACTGGATTGTGACTACTGGGTATTGGACTATGACCTTGAAAAAGCAAAAAAACAATTTACACAGGTTGATGACATGCTGAAATGTTTTGAATACTGGATGGGGCCCTATCCTTTTTACGAGGATGGATACAAACTGGTAGAAACTCCTCACCTGGGAATGGAGCATCAAAGCGCAGTGGCCTACGGAAATAAATTTATGAATGGATATTTAGGAAGAGACCTGTCCGGCAGCGGGTGGGGTAAAGACTGGGATTATATAATTGTTCATGAAAGCGGCCACGAATGGTTTGCAAACAATATTACCAGCAATGACATTGCCGATATGTGGGTACACGAAGGTATTACTGATTATACAGAAACTCTTTTTGTAGAATGCAAAACAGGAAACAAAACGGCGGGTGATGCCTATACACAGGGATTGAGAAGAAACATAAGAAATGACAGGCCGATCATTGGATCGTATGGAGTGAACCAGGAGGGAAGTGGCGATATGTACAACAAAGGAAACAACATCATGCACATGGTGCGGCAGATTGTCAATAATGATTCTGCGTTCAGAAACATATTAAGAGGGTTAAATGAAACTTTCTATCATCAAACGGTTGATTCAAAAGACATAGAAAATTATATCATCAAGAAATCGGGAAAGGATCTCACAAAATTGTTCGATCAGTATTTGAGAACCACCCAGATCCCAACGTTAGAATATAAGATACAGGGAGACAAACTCTCGTATCGTTGGACAAATTGCATTAGTGGCTTCAACATGCCTGTTAAACTTGCCAACTCCGATCAATGGATCAGTCCCGGCACCGATTGGAAACAAACAACCGTAACTGCGGGGATGAAAGATAACTTCAAAATTGATAATAACTTTTACGTTACAGCAAAGAAAATCGAGTAGGCACACAATGTGCAAAACCTTATCAGCAATTTTTATGTGCTTCCCGAATTATCGGGACATATTTGCACAACCCTCCCCGACTAACCGGGATAAGCAAATTCAAGCATGAGTAATATTCGCCGGCAAAGCATCATTTCTTCCGTTGTGATCTATATTGGCTTTGCTATCGGCTTATTGAATATTTACCTGTTCACAAAACAAGGTTTATTCACCGATCCGCAATTTGGTTTATACAATGCTTTTATTGCAATAGCCACGACCATGATGGCATTTGCAAACCTGGCCATGCCTTCCTATATCTACAAATTTTTCCCGTATTATAAAGATCACCTGCCGCCTAAAAAGAACGACATGATCACGTGGGCGTTGGTAGTGAGCAGTATTGGGTATTCACTGGTGGTGGTTGCAGGAATTGTGTTTAAAGATCTAGTTGTCCGGAAATATGTTGAACACTCTCCCGAGATTGTTATTTACTATAACTGGATCTTTGTTCTCGGCTATGGATTGATGATCTACACAGTCCTGGAAGCCTTTTCATGGAATTTTCATAAATCGATTCTCACAAATTTCCTTCGTGAGGTTCAGTGGCGTTTGTTTACCACCATTATCATTTTGCTATTCGTGTCAGGAGTTATTCGCGACTATGATTTATTTATAAAATTGTTTTCGTTCACATACCCGGCCATTGCGATCATACTTTTCCTGTACCTGGTCTTCACAAAAAAAATTCATTTTACATTCCAGGTAAGCAAGGTGACAAGGAGGCTCTTTAAAAGTGTGTGGCGGTTCTGCTCATTTCTCTATGTCGCTTACCTGATATTTAACATTTCACTGGTCTTTGATTCTCTTGTGATCGGTGCAGTATTGACGGATGCGCTGGCCAAATTAGCGGTGTATTCCCTGGCCCAAAATATTGCCAACATTATCCAGGCACCGCAAAGAGGGATCATTTCTGCCTCGATCGCGCATTTATCAAAAGCCTGGAAGGATAAGCAGGTTGGAACAATTAAAAAAATATATCAGCGTTCGTCGATCAATCAATTGGTTTTCTCCTGTGGACTGTACACTTTACTTGTTTTAAACTTCGTCGATGCTGTCAACACGTTCCATTTGAAGGAAAGTTATCTCAACGGGTTTTATGTATTTCTTTTATTAGGAGCTACAAAGATCGTAGACATGGGTACAGGAGTTAACTCACAGATCATCGGCACATCGACCTTCTGGCGTTTTGAAGTCATCAGTGGGATTATTCTCCTTGCCATCATGTTACCGCTAAACTATGTGTTTACCAAACAGTATGACATCGTTGGGACAGCTGCGGCCGGTCTTATCTCCATGACAGTCTATAATCTTATCCGTGTCATTTTTCTTTGGAAAAAATTCAACCTGTTTCCTTTTACGCTGCAATCCTTGTACACCCTTTTGCTTGGTGGTTTTTCTTTTGGCCTGTGCTACGTCTTGTTTCAAAACATCCACGGGCTGCCAGGACTCTTTTTGAGGAGCATTTTTTTCTGTATTCTTTATGGCACAGGTGCGGTTTACTTCAGGCTTTCACCTGATATCATCCCTGTTTGGAATTCAATTAAGAAAAGAATTGGTATCAGGGTTTGAGCGAGACCGATGCACTATTATTCATGCTTGTTACCCTGCCTGCAGAGATAAAATGTTTTACATAGTAAGGTTCAAACATGTCGCTGATCATTACACCGGAAACAGATGCATGGACAAACTTATTGTTCTGGAGATAAATGCCTACATGGGAGACGCCGCCTCGCGTATTAAAAAATAAAAGATCACCTTCCTTTAATTCCGTTCGTGAAATACGACGCGTCACTTTGTATTGGTCTTTTGCCATCCGCGGAAGGGTGACTGCAAATGCGGAAAGAAAAATAGTTTGAACAAATGCGGAGCAATCAATCCCATTTTTTGTGGTACCACCCAATTGATACCGGGTGCCATACCAATCGTCAATATTCTGATAAAGTGAAATATTTTGGATCCGCTCTATTTCGGTGTTCATCAGCAACGCATATTTGATTTGAAGAGCGGAGGCCCGCTCAATTTCAACCGGCTTGTTATTGCGGGAGACGATGTCGTCGGATTTTGCATATTGTGTTCCCGACGTATGCACTTCTTTTTTTGCCTCTTTCGCTTCTAACCCTGCGTCATCTGTCGAAGAAATATCAAGAAATTTTACTTCCTTCTTATTGTCCGAATTACTTTGAGCGGACGCTTGTTTACCATTTGTCGTGGTTGAGATCGGCTTAAGACTTGAACAGCTCACTAAAAAAGTAGTGACCGCAAACGCAGCAAAAATCATTCTTGACATACTGGTACCCTTTTAGAACGTCCGCGCCCTGGAAAGCCCGTCCTGAGCGGAAATCGCAAATGTATAATTGTTTTCCTAACCCGTCAATTTTAAACGAAAAATCTCGGAAATAATTACGTTTTGATATTGTGAAATTGTCTGAAAAAACTGGAATCTAATGACTTAGAACT
>DASYSW010000708.1:0-4882 GCA_036002905.1 Chitinophagaceae bacterium | reverse complement strand
GGAGAACACGTACCTGGACATGTACATATACCAGGTGGGTAAAAAAATGAGAAAGCAGGTAGCTGGCGTAGAAAAATATGACGAGAGCATGAAGCTAATGATGGAAGCCTACCGGGATGCCGCAAAAGAAAAAAACAGGAAGCAAAGAAGCTACGATAATGACGAAAACTATTCTGCCGATAAATTGCAGGAAGCATATCGCACCGGTAACCTTGATCTCCTTGACTCTATCAACAGGCTGAATAGCTTTTCCGATGCATTTGATGAAAAATTCCTGTACAGCCGCAATCTTTTGCAGGCAAATTCAATTGACTCGATTCTAAAGGCACGATCCGCTTTATTTGTTGGGGTGGGCGCGGCCCATCTTCCCGGTACCAGGGGGGTGATCGAGATGCTTCGAAGAATGGGTTATAAGCTTCGCCCCATTATTATGGGTGAAAGAGACAGTAACGAAAAGGATAAAGTCGAGAAACTGCGCGTACCCGTAAGTTTTAGCACTCAGACTTCGGATGATGGTTTTTTTAAAGTCGATATTCCGGGAAAATTTTATCGCTTTGGTGAAGAAGGCGTTCTTGATCAGTTACAATATGCCGACATGGCAAATGGTAGCTACTACATGGTCACAAGAATAAAGACTAATAGCCAGTTCTGGGGCCACAGTGAAGAAGTAGTAAGGAAAAAGATCGACAGTTTATTATATGAAAATGTACCTGGAAAGATCTTGAACAGGCAGGAGATCTTACGAAATGGGTATAAAGGTTTGGACATTGTTAACCGAACCCGAAGAGGAGACGTTCAACGCTACAATATTTTTGTCACTCCATTTGAAGTGATCATTTTTAAAATGAGCGGCAACGGCGATTATGTGCAAAATGGTGATGAGTCAAAAAAATTTTTTGGCAGCATTCGCTTAAAGGAATACAAAACTGAAATGACTGCCAGCTGGCATCCATATCAGCCAGTTTCTGGTGGTTTTGTTGTTGATCTTCCGCACGAGCCATTTGTAACAAAGAATAATAGTTCGCTGGGAGGGCAAAGTCTTTGGGAATATGAAGCAGATGACAAGGCCTCGGGTACAAATTATACCATTCTCCGTACTGACATCCATAACTACGGATTTGCCGAAGAGGATACTTTTGATCTGGCTTTACTGGATGAAAGTTTTTCGGGCTCTGCATTTATTGATAAACAGTTAAACCGACAGATGATTACGTGGAAGGGTTATCCCGCGCTTGATTGTAAATACCTGCATAAGGATGGTTCTGTCTTGATGGTGCGATTTATCATACAAGGTCCGCATTATTACACCCTGGTGGCGCACGGACAAAAGGAAAATGACGCCGTCCAAAATTTTTTCAACTCGTTTGAGATAAGGCCATTTGTTTACCGGACTCTATTTGAAAAGAAAGACACTTCTTTGCGATATTCAGTAAAGACCACTTTCTACCCCGAAGACAAAAAAATAAAGCTGGCTTTACCCGGCGATGATAATTCCCCTGGCAACACAGACGACGATGATGATGACGACAATTTGGCAAACGGTAATTTCAAAAATAACATCATAAAGAATGATACCACCGGGGAAACTATATACTTGTCATTTTACAGAACGAGCCGATATTACTATAATGATGATAGTTCGGATGTTGACGAGAACCGGGTCACGAGAACCGGTTCATGGATCACCCGCAGCAGGAAAAAAACCATGCAACCCAATGGCTGGAGAGTGGTCGAGTCACAATTATCTGATACAAACAGTAGTCGCCTGGTCTGGACAAAGACGTTTTACAGAAATGGCATCGGTTTTTTCATGGTTACAGAAAGTGATACCTTGACTACTGCCAGTTCCTTTTTAAAAAACTTTTTTGAAACCTTTGCGCCATCCGATGACCTCAAGGGGGTTAACCCTTTCGAAAAGAAATCGGCCGTTTTTTTCAAGGATTTGTTCAGTAACGATTCACAAGCGCACAAGCAAGCCGTAAAAGCCATTGACCAGGTAGAAGTAGATTCAGTAGATTTTACTAATCTAAAAAAAGCGATCAGCACAGTTAACTGGAAAGAGAAGAAATACCTGGAAGTCAAGAAATCTTTGATCAACAAACTGGGGGACATAAAGACAAGAGAAAGCTCCGACTTTTTGAAGGACCTGTATTATGCAGCCGGTGATACGATCGACGTGCAGTATGTTGCGTTGGAAAGTTTATTACAGCAGCAAACGCAATACGCATTTGCAGTTTTTAAAACGATTATTTCGGAGGAGCCACCGGTAATAGAAGGAGGCTACAATTCTTCTTATAATAATTTCAACCCGGGGAGCTATCGTTATCGGTCAAAATACGAGGGTAATACTAACTATGACAATGGTGATTTTTGGGATGAGTTATACGATTCTGTACAGCTAACACGCACAATACTGCCCGAAATCTTACCCCTGTTGAATCTCGATGATTATAAATGGAAAACCATGCGACTCCTGGCAAGAATGATCGACAGTAATCTTGTAAAATCACAGGACTATGAAATTTATTTCAGCAAGTTTTATATCGAGGCAAGGCAGGAGGTAAAAAAACAAAGTATCAGTGAAAAAAGGAAACTAATAAAAAAGGCTGCCAACAAAAATTTAAAGGATGATGAAGATGACGATGATGACAAGAGTGACGATTATGGCAATGACAAACTAGGGCTCTATGCAAAATTATTGTTGCCGTTTTGGGATAAGAATGTCAGTGTGCCGGACCTGTTTCAGCAGGTGATGAAGTCTGGTGATAAGAAATTGAGATATGCTATCATGATCTTGCTGATCAAAAACAATAAACCTGTTGCAGACAGTACGTTGAACTATTTTGCCGCCATGGATGATTACAGGTATATACTTTACCGTGATCTCAAAAAGATGGACCGGCTGAAGGTGTTCCCCGCGCGGTATGATAACAAAACCGATCTTGCTAAGAGTAAGTTGATGGACTCCAAAACCTACGGCAGGCCCGATTCTGTTGTATTCCTCGATAAATTGCCGGCAAAATTCAAAACAGAGCAGGGGTACGTTTATTTTTTTAAATACAAGCAAAGAAAGGATGATCCCGTTTGGAAAATAGCTACAGCCGGCCTTATATCAAAAAATCCAAAGCAACTTGAGATTGACGACACCATTTTTTCAAGAAAGAACGTCATTTCAAAAAATGGATTCCTGCCGCCTAACGATTCATATGATTTTACGTCATTTACTGATACAAAGCTGATCGTAGATCAACCTCTTTCCGACCAGCTTGACAAGGAACTTAAAATAATGCTTTATTCCCGTCGCAAAAGTGCAAAGGAGTTTTACAACGCGGGGAGATCCGGGCTAGAGGAAATTTTGAGATTCCGGAATTAGGCGGTCTTTTCTTTCGGGATCGAAGCGATCAGTTTTTTTGTGTATTCTTTTTGTGGGTTGAAATAAATGTCATCCGCATTTCCGCTTTCTTCAATCCTACCCCTGTTCATCACCATGATCCTGTCGCTGATATAACGTACCACTGAAAGATCATGAGAAATAAAGATGATGGTAAAGCCAAATTCCTTTTTTAGATCGTTTAGCAGGTTTAATATTTGCGCCTGGACACTTACATCCAATGCCGAAACGGATTCGTCGCATACGACAAAAGAAGGATTCAATGCCAACGCTCTCGCAATAACAATGCGTTGGCGCTGTCCACCGGAAAATTCGTGCGGATACCGGTTAAAGTGTTCTGGCTTTAAATCTACCTTTTGCAGGAGTTCAATGACTTTTCTTTTTCTTTCCTTTGAACCAGTCAAAAGCCGATGCACCTTCATGGGTTCAGTAATTGCAGAACCAATGGTCAATCTGGGATTTAACGAAGAGTAAGGATCCTGGAAAACAATTTGTATCTCTTTTCGCAACAAGTTTAGGTCATTACCCTTTCTTGTCGTAAGGTCCTCACCGGCATAGATTATTTTTCCGTTGGTGGGTTCAATTAATCTTAATAGAGCTCTTCCCAGTGTCGTTTTGCCACAACCCGATTCGCCAACCAATCCCAATGTTTCCCCTTTATAGACATCGAAACTTATGTTATCAACCGCTTTTACAAATTCAAGTGCCTTACCAAAAAAATTTTTCTTAGATGGAAACCAGACGGAGAGATCTTTTACTTCGAGAAGAGTTAATTTTTCGTTGCTCCGAGGGAGTCGTCCTTGCGGACTGGTTACTTGTTGCTGGTCCCCCTTCGCAAGTCGCTTCTTAGTGCCTGGTATTTTTTGACTTTTGAGTTTTGACGTTTGACTTTCAACCTGCAGGAAGTCGCTTACAACCGGTAATCGTTCTCCTCGCTCATGATTCGCGGGACGGCAAGCGAGTAATGCTTTTGTATAAGGATGCTGAGGCCGATCAAAGATTTCCTTCACGGAATTCTCTTCAACGATCTCGCCTTTGTACATCACCACCGTTTTATCAGCTATCTCAGCAACCACGCCCAGGTCATGAGTAATAAAGATCACACCCATATCCTGCTCTCTTTGTAACTGCCTGATAAGCTCCAAAATTGTTTTTTGCACAGTTACATCTAAAGCAGTTGTTGGCTCATCACAAATAAGCAAAGCAGGACGACAGCACATGGCCATGGCGATCATCACTCGTTGTTTTTGGCCGCCACTGAGCTGATGAGGATAACGAAAAAATATATTTTTAGGTTGCGGCAGCCTTACCCTTGCAAGCCATTCCATAGTTTGGCGGATCGCTTCTTCCTTTGAAACTTTTTTATGACTCAACACAGCTTCCATCACTTGTTGTCCGCAGGTAAAAGCGGGATTTAATGAGCTCATCGGTTCCTGGAAGATCATGGCGATCTTATTACCGCGAATGTGTCTTAATTCTTTCCTGTTCTTT
>DASYSW010000707.1:0-10746 GCA_036002905.1 Chitinophagaceae bacterium | reverse complement strand
CGAATTATTGTGCTAAAGTCATTTTTGTGAAGAAATTTTGACTTTAAAAAGGCGAATATGAAACAAATGTTGGTCCATTAAATTTTATAAAACCGGGTACGGGAGGCGCTTAGAAGCGAAAAGGACCCTGAAGAGTGCGACGCAACAAAAGCAAAATAGCAGTACTGAAGCCCGTTCCAAAAAATCACCCCCTTTTTTATTTATCTGCAAAAGCCCGCTGGGGGCGATTTTTAAAGGAAAATAAAAGGGGATTATATTCCCCAAATCAACGAAAATGCCATTCTGGGGTTTTGCCAACCTGACCAAAAAAATGCCAAGGTTTTTTTTGTCACAAAATGTGTGGATTTTAATCGACCGTGCGTGCTTATTTTTTTTAAATTGTGCGTGACCATGAGAAATAAGATGGATAACCCCGGATTATTGTGAATTAGTTTGTGAATATGGAGTGGATAAGAAAAAATTTGTTTTAACAATTTTTCTCCTTTTATATTCGCCAACTGACTGCATGGGAAACATTCCAATAACACAGAATTAAGAAATAGATAATATAAGAGGTGGGAACAATCCCCATGGTCAAGATATTTGAACGGATGCTTTAATTAATCTTACTACCAGGGCCAACAATGGATCTTACTAACCTAAACAGAGACAGAAAACGGCGCAAATCCTCCCTTGATCTTAGCACCATGGTGTATGGCAAAGTGCCACCCCAGGCTAAGGACCTTGAAGAAGCCGTCTTAGGTGCCATCATGCTGGAAAAAAATGCATTTGACACCGTTGCTGAAATTTTAAAACCCGAGTGTTTTTATGTTGAAGGGCATCAGCGCATATTCCGATGTATGCAAAGCCTGGCGCAGAAAAGCCAGCCGATCGATATTCTAACGGTGGTCGAAGAGTTGCGCACCAAAGAAGAGCTCGAGATGATCGGGGGCGCGTACTACGTAACAAAGCTCACCAATACGGTTGTTTCCTCAGCTAATATCGAAACACACTCAAGGATCGTTCTTCAAAAATTCATTCAGCGTGAATTGATACGCATTAGCGGCGAGATCATCGGCGATGCTTATGAAGATAGCACTGATGTATTTGATTTGCTCGATGATGCCGAGAGCAAGCTGTTTGAGATCACCAATAACCATCTTCGTAAAAATTTTGATACGATCGATTCAGTATTGGTGAAAACCATTCAGCGCATCGAGGATCTGCGCCATAAGAATGAAGATGTTACGGGTGTACCCAGCGGCTATTCTTCATTGGATCGTGTTACTTACGGCTGGCAGAACACCGATCTCATCATTCTTGCTGCAAGGCCCTCGGTCGGTAAAACAGCACTGGCACTAAATCTTGTCCGCAATGCAGCGCTTCATGCCAGCAAACCCACTCCAGTTGCTGTGTTTTCTCTTGAAATGAGTGCGGGCCAGCTGGTGCAGCGTATTCTTGCGGCTGAAAGTGAAATTTGGCTGGAGAAAATTGCAAGAGGCAAACTGGAAGAGCATGAAATGAAGCAACTGTATGCAAGAGGTATCCAGCGCCTGGCACAAGCGCCGATATTTATTGATGATACACCGGCGTTGAACATTTTTGAATTGAGAGCAAAATGTCGCCGCCTGAAGAACAAACACAATATCGGGATGGTGATCATTGACTACTTGCAATTAATGAGCGGGACGGGCGAGAACAGGAACAGCAATCGTGAACAGGAGATCAGCAACATTTCAAGAAATCTAAAGGGGCTGGCCAAAGAATTAAGTATTCCCATCATTGCCCTCTCACAATTGAGTCGTGAAGTAGAGAAACGTGGTGCAAAGGATGGAACAAAAATGCCGCAACTGAGTGACCTTCGTGAGTCAGGTGCTATTGAACAGGACGCCGACATGGTCATGTTCTTATACCGTCCCGAATATTATGACATCACCACAAACGAAATGGGTGAGAACAATCGTGGCGAAACACACGTGAGAATTGCAAAGCATCGTAATGGTTCACTGGAAACAATAAAGCTAAGAGCCTTGTTGCACATTCAAAAATTTGTTGAAGATGATGGGGGAGATTTTGGTCCTGTCGGGTTACCAGGTAACTGGAAACCAGTGAAAGATGATGACGGACCAAAACTTTACATACAAACCGGAAGCAAGATGAATGATACAAACGAGGATGAAGACCCGTTTTAGATGATAGGTGATAGTTGAAAGATAATAGTTGACTCTCCTAAGGGAGAGTTTTTTATTGCGCCTTTGCGATTCGTTTGCGTTCTTTGCGTGAAATTTATTAAGTGAACCTTCCTTTCTTTTATATCAATGAGTATGACGCTTCACAACAACAGATTGTTTTAGATGAAGATACTTCAAAACATATAGTACAGGTATTGCGAATGAGAAAAGGAGGAAGCCTAAATTTAACTGATGGTAAAGGAACTCTTTTAATAGCTAAAATCATTGACGACCACAAGAAGCATTGCACTGTGGGAATAATCGACTCACGATTCACTCCCGATAGGTATCGGGATTACGACTCACGAAAAATCATAATTGCTATTTCCCTACTCAAAAATTCAAGTCGCTTCGAATGGTTTTTGGAAAAGGCTACAGAGATTGGCATTCACGAGATCATTCCTTTGATTTGCAAAAGGACGGAGAAGCAAAAATTTCGTGAAGCCAGGCTACAGAATATTTTGATAAGCGCCATGCTTCAGTCGCAGCAATGCTGGTTACCTGTGTTGCACAAGCCGATCGATTATGAATTGATTTTTCGGCAGGAAGAAATTATTCATACTTCGCAAAAATTCATTGCTCATTGTATTGAAGAAGAAAAAAGAAACCTCGCTGACCTTGTCAATGAAACACTTTCTTCTCAAATAATTTTAATAGGACCTGAAGGAGACTTTACTAGCGAGGAAGTGCAACTTGCTATTCACAACCATTTTGATGCGGTGTCATTGGGCGATACAAGACTGAGAGCGGAAACTGCGGGAGTTGTTGCCGCAACCATATTAAAGATCTCGTAGCTAAAAATTAACCATTTAAGGCATATCAAACATACAAGAAGCCTTAAATGCCTTGTACGTCTTGTATGGTTTAACCATTAAATGAGTATAGAGGCTGCGCAATTCTATTTTGCCTGGTCAGAGTAGTTTTCTTCATCCTGCAATCGCGGTTCATTTAACTCAACAATTCTTCCTTTTGCCATTCTTTTCCGCATGACCATGTTCAGCATTTCGACGCCGAATGAAAATGCCATTCCGAAATAGATATAATTCTTTAAATGCAATTCTTCAGATTTCTCCGAATCCCAACCTTCGATGATAAGGCTGAGGCCGATCATGACAAGAAATGAAAGAGCCAGCATTTTTAAAGTGGGATGTTTATGAATGAATGCTGAGATCGCCGGACTGAACAGAAACATAACGATCATGGCAATCACAACCGCGGCGATCATGATCTCCACATACTTTGCGGTTCCACCTGCAGTAATGATGCTATCGAATGAAAAAACAGTATCAATAAGAAGGATCTGGAAAATGGCCTGGCCCAGGCCTAAGCCTTTTCTTTTTTCAGCGCCAAGATTTGCATCTTCGCCCTCCAGCTTTTTATGTATCTCCCGTACAGATTTATAAATGAGAAAGATCCCGCCAGCGAGCATGACAAGGCTTGCAATGTCAAAACCCTTCTCCGCTATCGTAAATAAGAAATTTCCTTTTTGGGACAGCAGCCAACCCAGGCCCAGCAGCAGAATGCTCCGGATTATGATGCCATTGATCATCCAGGCACGACGGGCTTTTTTTTCATCTTTCTTATCCAGTTGGTTAATGATGATGCTGACGAAAATTACATTGTCAATCCCTAATACGATTTCCAGAATGACAAGGATGACGAAACTTATAATATTTTCTGACGTAAAGAGATGCTGCATTGACTAGATTATTAATTTTAACATGTTACTTGAATGCTGCCTAAAAATCACAATATTGTTTCCCCGTATTCTATGTGTCCCTATCTTTCTACTATGTCTGTGTGGCGTAAAAAAATTCACATTTTCATAGGCACACAGATATCACATAAGTTCTATTTAATAGAACACCTTATTTATTAATTTCTGGGAGCAATTTACAAATACGCTTGGCTATACCGGGGCCTTCATAAATAAAACCGGTCCAAACCTGGACCAACGAGGCACCGGCATTAAATTTTTCTTTTGCATCGGCGAAAGAAAAAATGCCTCCGCTCGCAATGATTGGTATCTGTCCATTTGCTTTTTGGTGAATGTATTTTATTATTTCAGTACTTCTTTGCCTTAATGGCGCACCGCTTAACCCCCCTGCTTCCTGGTTACCGATTCCCACATGCTGAACCAAACCGTGACGGCTGATTGTCGTATTTGTTGCGACAAGGCCATCCAATTTTATCTCCAATGCCAGGTCAATGACGTCATCAATCTGTTCCTCAGAAAGGTCGGGCGCAATTTTTAAGAGTACAGGTTTTGAATGTGCTTTTCCATTGTTGATCATCAGTAGGTGCAACAAGATCCTTTTGAGAGACTCCTTTTCCTGCAACTGACGCAGACCAGGTGTATTGGGCGAACTTACATTGACGACAAAATAATCAACATACGGATGAAGCTCATTGAAACAGGTCGCATAATCCTTCCAGGCTTCGTCGTTGGGGGTTGCTTTGTTCTTGCCGATGTTGCCGCCGATGATTAAACGTGAGGCGTGAGACGTGAGCCGCGAGTGGTGAGTGGCGAATGGTGAGTGGGTTTGACGTTTGACTTTTGACGTTTCACGATTTCGCCAGCTTTTGAGCCTCTCCGCAACTACTTTCACTCCATCGTTATTAAAGCCCATGCGGTTGATGAGTGCTTTATCCTTTGGTAAGCGAAACAGTCTTGGCGCAGGATTTCCGTCCTGGGGTAGCGGCGTGACGGTTCCTATCTCTACAAAGCCAAAGCCCAGTGTTTCAAGCTCTCTTAAATATTTTGCATTCTTATCAAAACCGGCACCGAGACCGATAGGATTTTTGAATTCGAGATTGAAAGCGTGAGTCGTCAAACGTGAAACGTGGGACGTGAAAAACAGTGCTATTAATTGTCGTAAGGGCGACAGGAAACATAAGACCTTGAGACAGTTCATTGAAAAATAATGCGTCCATTCCGGGGGAAATAAAAACAGGATACTGCGAAGGATCTTATACATAGTCGGTTGCGAAGATAAATTAACTTTGATGGTTTTGGGTTCAGGAGGAGAGTGTCTAACTTTGTTGGCCGGCAGAAGTGAAGATTCCTTTTGCAGACACAGGTCAATCACATAGGTAAATGGGCCACAACAGGAATCACCTCGGAACTCTATTTCGCCGTATGTTTCTTATGTGGTTCAAATTCAAAGTAGATAACATAAACTTTTATTATGCAAGAAGCCTATATAGTAGCTGGATACAGAACAGCAGTCGGAAAAGCAAAACGTGGGGGATTCAGATTTTACAGGCCGGATGACCTCGCAGTCGATGTGATCAAAGGATTAATGGCGAGCGTTCCGCAGCTGGAAGCAAAACGAGTGGATGATGTGATTGTGGGCAATGCAGTGCCCGAGGCGGAGCAGGGATTGCAAGTAGGACGCATTATTGCTGCCAGGGCATTGGGATTTGATATACCGGGAATGACAGTGAACCGGTATTGTGCAAGCGGGCTGGAAACTATCTCGATTGCTACAGCGAAGATCAGGATGGGAATGGCCGATTGCATTATCGCAGGTGGGACGGAAAGTATGAGTCTTGTTCCAACTGCGGGGTGGAAACCGGTGCCTGCTTATTCTATCGCGAAAGATGAACCCGATTATTACTTGAGTATGGGATTAACCGCTGAGGCTGTAGCAAAAGAATACAACGTGAGCCGTGAAGCCCAGGATGAATTCTCATTTCACTCCCATCAAAAGGCAATCAATGCAATAAAGAATGGGTATTTTAAAAGTGGTATTCTTCCAATCAATGTGGAAGAAGTGTACCTTGATGAAAAGGGGACAAAACAGAAGAAAAATTATACCGTCGAAACTGACGAGGGACCAAGAGCCGATACGTCACTTGAATTGTTAGCAAAATTGAAACCTGCATTTGCAGCAGGTGGTTGTGTGACTGCTGGCAATTCTTCACAGACAAGTGACGGAGCTGCCTTTGTGGTCGTGATGGGTGAAAAAATGATGAATGAACTTGACCTGAAACCGATCGGGCGGCTGGTGGCTTGCATGTCTGCAGGCGTGCATCCTCGCATTATGGGTATCGGTCCCGTTGCAGCCATTCCGAAAGCGATGAAGCAGGCCAATATGAATCTTTCTCAAATCGATCTCATTGAATTAAATGAAGCATTTGCTTCGCAGGCGCTGGCTGTCATTCGTGAAGCGGGATTAAATCCGGATATCGTCAACATCAACGGCGGCGCAATTGCACTTGGTCATCCGTTAGGATGTACAGGTTGCAAACTCACCATTCAAATCCTGAATGATATGAAGCGGCTGAATAAAAAATATGGAATGGTGACCGCTTGTGTCGGAGGTGGGCAAGGTATTGCCGGCGTGATAGAGAATATCAACTAGTGTTATGTCAGTCTTAAATGTCGGATTATAGGTTCCTGCGGATGCCGTTGATGGCGGCAGATAATTAAATCATTCCGCGTTTTTCTGCGGAACAAATTCACCTGACTAAATATGATTGGCGGGCCCGCCGGAAGTTTAATCCTTGAATAAGAAGATTATTTTTTATAATTCCTTCCGGTTTTTATTACGAAATGTACTGCCTAAATATTTTCAAGTTTTTCAAGCGGGTTTTTGTTTAACACGACCAGGACAGGCTGAAAAATCGGCAATCTTGGAAATAGTGGAATTTTGTTCATTTACTCCAAACTTTCTTACTTTTAAAAATCATCAAGCTATTGTAAAAATGAAGAAGATAATTTTTTGTTTATCAGTTTGCCTTACTCTTTTTGTTCTGGTCCATGCACAAACATTACAATCTCCCGGTGGAAAGTTTACAATGGTGTTTGCGCTTGAAGGCGATGGTACACCTGATTATACGCTTAGCTATAAAGGCCGTATAGTAATTAAGCCGAGCAAGCTGGGGCTGGAACTAAAAAATGATAAACAATTATTGAATGGTTTTGAAATTACAAAGACCGACACGTCTTCTTTAGATGAAACATGGAAACCTGTATGGGGAGAAGTTGCATCAATCCGCAATCATTATAATGAAATGGTTGTTACGCTTAATCAAAAAGAAACGGGCAGGCAAATAGCAATCCGTTTCCGTCTTTTTGACGATGGACTAGGCTTTCGTTATGAGTTCCCATCGCAAAATAATTTAGTCTACTTCGTTATTAAAGAGGAGAGGACACAATTCGCGATGACCGGTGACCACACCGCGTTCTGGATCGCGGGTGATTATGATACGCAGGAATATGATTACACCGAATCGAAACTCTCTGAAATAAGAGGCTTGATGCCAAAGGCGATCACATCTAATGCATCGCAAATGCAATTCTCACCAACGGGCGTTCAAACTGCATTGATGATGAAAACAGCAGACGGGTTGTACATCAATCTGCATGAGGCGGCGCTTATTAATTATTCCTGCATGAGTCTTAACCTTGATGATAAGAATTTCATTTTTCAATCCTGGCTCACACCCGATGGGAACGGCGACAAAGGGAACATACAAACCCCTTCCACTTCTCCGTGGCGCACCATTATTGTAAGCGATGACGCCCGCGATATCGTAGCATCGAAGATGACATACAATTTAAACGAGCCTTGCAAACTTGAAAATACATCATGGATAAAACCTGTAAAATATATGGGAGTTTGGTGGGAGATGATCACAGGCAAAAGCACGTGGTCATACACCAATGACTACCCTGCCGTAGAACTTGGAGTTACGGATTATTCAAAAGCAAAGCCAAACGGGACACACGGCGCAACTACTGCCAATGTAAAAAAATATATAGACTTTGCTGCACAGAATGGTTTTAATGCAGTGCTGGTAGAGGGATGGAACATCGGTTGGGAAGATTGGTTCGGCCACAGTAAAGATCATGTTTTCGATTTTGTCACCCCTTACCCGGATTTTCATCTGCAGGAGCTGAATGATTATGCACACTCGAAAGGTATAAAGCTCATCATGCACCATGAGACATCCAGCTCTGTAAGAAATTATGAGCGATATATTGATACGGCGTTTAAGCTGATGAAACAATATGGTTATGATGCGGTGAAGACGGGTTATGTGGGCAATATTCTTCCCGCTGGTGAACACCACTACAGTCAATGGACGGTTAATCATTACCAGTATACCGTTGAAAAAGCTGCCCAATACCATATTATGCTGAATGGCCATGAGGCGGTGCGTCCTACTGGTATTGCACGCACCTACCCGAATCTTATTGGCAACGAATCAGCAAGAGGAACCGAGTTCCAGGCTTTCGGCGGTTCACATGCAAATCATGTAACCATTCTTCCGTTCACGAGATTACTTGGTGGGCCGATGGATTATACGCCGGGCATTTTTGAAATGGATATCAGTAAGATCAATCCTTCGAACTCATCACACGCCAATACTACCATTGCCAACCAGCTGGCTTTGTATGTCACGATGTATAGTCCTTTGCAAATGGCCGCGGATCTGCCAGAAAATTATAACCGTTTTCCCGATGCCTTTCAGTTTATAAAAGATGTTGCGGTTGACTGGCAGGATAGCAAATACCTTGAAGCAGAACCGGGCTATTATCTTACTGTTGCCCGCAAGGCAAAGACAACAGGCAAATGGTTTTTGGGAAGTGTAAATGGATATAATGCGAGAACGTCAAACATCACGTTCAATTTTTTAGAAGCCGGCAAAACATACATCGCTACCATCTATGCTGACGCTAAGGATGCCGATTATAAAACGAAACCACAAGCGTATATTATTGGCAAAGTAGTGGTGACCAACAAATCAAGACTTGCACAGTTCTGTGCTCCCGGCGGTGGCTATGCTATCAGTTTTCTTGAGGCTGACAAAACGCAAACAAAAGGTTTGAAGAAGTTGTGAGGTTATGAATTGTAAATTGTGAGTAAACTTCTTCTTGAGGGCCCATCGATATTCCAACCGCATTTTATGATTGATCACATGGCGAGAACTCTCTCAATAAACCAGTACATGGCCAGTGTTCCCAGGATATATGCAGGTATCCGAAGTGTCCATTTCGGAACTTGATAACGGGTCAGTTTAATGAGGGCAATAACCAACAACACCAGCATTACAAAACTTAATTGTCCCAATTCGACTCCCACATTGAACAGGAACAATGCCATGGGAATATTATGCTGTGGCAGACCCACATCGCTCAACGCACTGGCAAATCCAAGTCCATGCAACAGGCCAAACACAAATGATACGAGCCACGGAAATTTAAAAGCCAACCCATTTTTCCCCTGGTAATGATGAACCAATTCGATCCCAAGGAAAACAATACTAAGTGCAATTGCGGCCTCGGTAAATGCTGACGATACTTTCACGATATGCATTGTTGCTAGTGCAAGTGTTATGCTATGGGCAATGGTAAACGCAGTAATGGTCCAAATTAATAATGAACGTTTCCTCACCAGCAACAAAAGTCCAAATACAAAGAGCAAATGATCAAAACCGGTCCAAATATGATAAATGCCCAGCTGTATGTATTGCCACACGGGCGGAGGTTGCGGTTTTTCGATGTTTAATGTGACAAGGGGGTGAATTGGTTTGACCAGGTAAGTAAATGAATTTTGCGGCAGTATGACCTGGACGAGTACATCCGTTATCGTCTTTTCAAGACCGTAGATAGTGATGGTTTGTGCGTCGAGGGCGGCGTGACCAGGCGGAATTTCCCAATGTTTGACGAGATAAGATTCAGCATAAGATTTTTCCGCTGTTGAATCCGGCAGCCATCCCGCGGAAATAACAGGATGCAGGGGAATGCCATATTCGCCCATTAGCGGTTGTTTCCAGGTAATAGATAAAGAGTGATCCGCATTTTCTTTTATTTCCAAATAGGCTGGACGTATTTCATGGGCATAGGAACCGAGAAAAATAAATAACGATATGATGCAAAGGACCTTCTTCATTTGCTATCCAGGTAGCTTCTTTTGATAATATAGTTCTTCTCTATTTGTTTGAATGCGTTCATGTTTTGCTCGTCTCTTGTCGCCTCAGTATATTTTGCTTTGATCAATTCTTTATTTTGCCCGAATGGCATTAGGGAAGCGTCGGCTCTTTTTAATATGTACAACAAATGCCAGCCATAACCTGATTGCACCGGGCCTACCCATGTATGCACAGTTGAGTGGAATAAGGAATCAAGAATGGGTTTGTCACCAAAATTTTGTTTTATGTCCAATCGCGTTTGTTCAGTATAGTCATATTGCAATGCAAAATGATCGCCTTTTTCGGGCGCTCTTTGTGTGGTAGTGTTTCTTAATTGTTGTAAAACAGCTGAGGCTCGTAGTTTGGCGATGCTGTCATTGCTGTTATCGGTGGTGAAAAATATATGGGAGAAATTCACCGTCCCTTCTGTTTGAAAAAGCGAGGGATTCTTTTTGTAGAAGTCTTTTAAATCTTGTTCAGTGGGGGCAGGTATTTCCCTGAGATCGGTTTTCAAGAAATCAAATTTTTGCGATAATCTTCTCCTGATGATCTCGTCGTCCTTGTCAAGACCCATTTTTTTTGCTTCACGATAAGCGATCTCTTCGTGAATATA
>DASYSW010000706.1:0-2706 GCA_036002905.1 Chitinophagaceae bacterium | reverse complement strand
TCCATCCATATCATAATCGAAGAAAACAGCCTGTGTGCTGAAGCCTGAGAAATCCAAACCGTATTCCTTTGCCTCATCCTTGTAATAAGGAATTCCATTTTTGTCGAGGCCCTGGCACATGAGAAGTTGATTTTTGCTATGAAGTGTTTTGTAATTTCCAACGCGGCAAACATAAATATCCAGCAAGCCGTCATTATTAATATCAACAACCGAAACACCCGTCGACCAGGCACCGTCCTGCGGCACTTGTGCTTCTTTTGTTACATCTCTGAATTTTAGTTTTCCCTGGTTGAGAAACAATTTATTTGCTCCCTGGTTAGAAGCAAAGAAAAGATCGATCAAACCATCATTATTGAAATCACAAGCGCCAATGCCAGCACCGTTATAAAAATACATGTAGTCAAACATGTTGAATTCCTGTGTGGCTTTGAGACTATTGACAAAATGAAGACCAGTCTTATCATCACCTAAACCATCAAACACAGCATTTTTCTTCTCATGTCTGCCACAACTATTCAATAAGAAAGTTGTAAAAACAATAATAAAAAATTTAACGCTTTCCCGTTGTTTGCAATGCAATATTTGATGACCTTTTATCATGAAGAACAAAACCGCTTCTACTTAATTTTATCTTTTACCTGGTATAAAACAGGATACTCATCATTTTGTAAGAAAAGTAAATAGTCTTCACCGCGCATGTGAATTTCTTCAATGTCTCTCAACTGGCCCCTGAGATCTAACCCGGTTCTGGCTGGTTCCACCCACGTAAAGCCCGCCTGACCGGTACGCAAGCTGTGGTTACCCTGGTTTATTAATACGTCGCCCATGCTCGCATCCAGTCTCTCCAGTTGAGGAATAAAATCAAACTGGTTACCTCCGCACACTATATCTATCTTACCGTCATTATTTAGATCCATGCAATGAATAGCATTCACTGATGAAAGTTGTATCATCGGTGGCAGTTTTTCGACAGTAAATTGTCCATTGCCCTTATTGATCGCAACACAAGACGGTGAAAAGTCAAATTGTTTAACCAACGCTTTTTTCAAAGCTTCGGCCGGGATCAGTTCCTGGACAGACTTTGTTGCGTACTCTGCATGCTTTAAATTATTCTTTTTCAAAAATGGCATCGCATCTTCCAGGTCATGCTTTAGAAATACCGGTTTGTCTTTCCCATCCACTGTGTAGGTAAGGATTTTATCATTAATACCATTCTGGTCAAAATCACTAATCCACAATTTTACCGGGTGAGTCGAGTCCGGCCGCAGATAGAAATTCTCCCCGATGTTTCCGAGAACCAGGTCTTGCTTACCATCACCGTTAATGTCGGCAGTTGCAACTGTTTGCCACCAGCCATATAGATTACTGATATTGGTTTTTATTTCTTTAAAATGATCGGTATCAAAAGAAAAAATTCGTGGACCCATCCATTCTCCCACAATGATCAACTCTTTTTTTGAATCACCGGTTACATCTGCCCATGTCGCCCCTGTAACCATACCAATGTTTGCAATATCAGGGTTTTTATTCTTTGCAATATCTGCAAAATGACCATTACCATTATTCACGAACAAATAGCTTGAAGGATTCAGTCCATATTCGATCGGGACACTACGACCGCCGATAAAAAGATCAAGGTCACCATCATTATCAAAATCGCAGGCCGCGGCCACACTTATGTTTGCACTGTTGAGGGGAAAAGCATTTGGATCTATCTCAAAATCTCCTTTACCATCATTCTTAAATAAACGTAGCTGCAACTGCCTGCTTCCAATAGGGACATCGTTCCCCCCCGGACAGATCAGTAAGTCAAGATCACCGTCCGTATCGCAATCAAAAAGCAAAACAGCTACATCTTCAAAATCGGCAAACTGATCAAAAGCTTTCTCATCTCTTTTGACAAATTGACCATCCTTCGTTTGAAGATACAATTGCCCTGGATGTCCTGCCGTACCTCCGATAAAGACGTCTTCCAACCCATCTCCATTAACGTCTCCTACTGCCGCTTTTGGTCCTTCACGTGAAAGCATCCTCGGAATATTTCTCTCATAGAAAAAATCGACGTAATCGTCCTCAGTGTGTTTCTCGAACGCCCCTGTCCTGCCGCCAGGATTATTTTTTACCTGGGTAAACATAGTATTCGTCTCAACCGGACTTTTAAGCGCGGGCATGGGATATTTTTTTTCTTCATTTTCGTTCAGTTTGTAGACTTTGTTGACACCCGGACGAATATATTTTGAATAAGAAAGATCAGGCCATTGAATGATCATGGAATCTACTTGTTTAGCTTCTCCCAGGCCAAAAACAATTTTATAATCCATCGATGATTGAAACCCACGACTGGGAATCACCTCGCGGTTTAAGACCTGGTTGCCTTCATATATTTTGATCTTGCTTCCGACGGCAAATTTATTTTTATCAGTGCCGGTTAAGGAGATAGCGATATAACTATTCTGATTTAACTCCCTTGAATTGTTTTTGTACACGAAAGCAGGTTGATTTACATTGTTTACTACCACATCCAGGTCGCCATCATTGTCGAGATCGCCATACGCTGCCCCATTTGAAAACGATGGCTGGTTAAAGCCCCAGCTAATGCCAACATCTTTGAATGAAAGATCGCCCTTGTTTTGATAAACTTTATTCAACACATGAATGGAAGGCATTTTGTCAATGATCACTTCCATATCTTCTTTCTTGCCCGAA
>DASYSW010000705.1:0-2128 GCA_036002905.1 Chitinophagaceae bacterium | reverse complement strand
TAGTCAAACTAAATCTAGAATATAACACCGATCATATCAACGTATTCATAAACGATAACGGAAAAGGATTTTGCAAAGAAGAGGTTGAGCAGAATAAAAGCAAAGAATCAAACGCCGGCCTGAGCAATATGCAAAAAAGAGCTATGCTGTTTAATGGAAAAACAGTTATCGACAGTACGGTAGGTACAGGAACCAGTATTCATATAACTATTCCTTATTGAAACGTGGAAAAAGAAACAGCATATATAAAGGTCGCTCTCGCAGATGATCATGTACTGCTGCGAAGTGCATTGGCCTCGCTGATCGATAGTTTTGGTGATTGTAGGGTAATCCATCAATCCAACAACGGAGCGGAATTAATCGAATATTTAAAAGAGGGGCGGATACCTGACGTGGTGGTATTGGACCTTAATATGCCGGAAATAAACGGCTATGAAGCGGCACGTTTTATACAAAAAAATTTCCCCGATGTGAATGTCTTAATGTTGACCATGTATGATTCTGAGCTATCGCTTATTCGATTATTGCAAGCGGGAGTAAAAGGTTTTCTGAAGAAAGATATACATCCATCGGAACTGAAATTTGCCATTCATTCCGTTATGAAGGCGGGCTACTATTATTCAAACCACACCACAGGTAAACTCGCCAATCTTTTTAGATCCAGTGACGAGAAAAGGAATTTTCTTCAGAATGTTATGCTGACCGAGCAGGAAATGGAATTCTTAAAACTAGCCTGCTCTGACCTCACGTATAAGGAAGTTGCTCAAAAGATGAACTTAAACCCAAGATCGGTTGATAATTTGAGGGACCAATTATTCAACAAGCTTGATGTAAAAAGCAGGGTGGGTCTGGCAATGGTAGCAATAAAAAGTGGCATTGTTACTTTTTGATAACTAATTCTTCTCCGCAACAATATAAATACGCGGCTCACCTAATCCAAATTTCTTTTTACCAGGAATACTCCATGTTTCATTGATTACGAGCCCCGATTTATTCAACATTGCTTCCGTTTCATCTAAAGAATAGATGTAATCAACGCCCATTTTTCTTTCAGTGGTCCCATCGGGTGCAATAAATATTGATTCCGCCTCAATGCGTGAGGGATGAAAAAGGTATTTACTATCGCTTAGAAATTTTATTTCCCCAACATACGTCCAGGCCTTTTCTTTGAACTGGGTAATAGCAATTTCAGCTATCATCCAGGAATTGAAAATAAATTTGCCGCCTTGTTTTAGGACACTGGAAATCCTGGAATATAATTTTTCAGAATCTTCTTTATTAAAAAAACAGACACTATTGCCCATACACATTATGAGATCATATTGATCTTCGGGCTGAAATTGCATCACATCAAAAAGCTGTGCTGAAAGAGGCAGACTTTCTTTTTCGGCTATTTGTTTTATTTCGTTAATATAGTGCGCGAGATTATCAATGGCCGTAACATTAATGCCTTTTCTCGCCAAAGCCAGTGCATGGCGGCCGTAGCCGCACATCAGGTCAAGAACGTTATTCCCGGCTTCTAATCCAGCTGCATCGACTAAGTAATCTACTTCCGCTTTTGTCAAAGCTTCCGGGATGATGGCACGCCAAATGTCTTTATAGTAACCGTCAAAAAAACTATCATTGATATTTGCGGAGCGGACAGATGGCATGAGGTACTCAAGTAAATGTTATTCGAGCAATTTATTCCTCATCGCGTACATGACGAGGCCGGCGATGGTTTTGGCTCCCACTTTTTGTTTCATATTTTGCCTGATAGTTTCAATTGTTCTTGGGCTAAGAAAAACCTCCTTTGAAATCTCTTCAGTTGTTTTGTCTTCAGCGATCAATTTTAAAATTTTCACTTCCTTCTCCGAAAATTTTACCGGGTTGGGATAAAATTGTCGAATCGTTTTTTTATGCTGTAGTTTTAGAAGCACCGCTTTATTTACGAGGTCGTTGAAGTAGAAGTCATCATTCATGCACGTGATAATAGCCTGGTAAATTTCTTCCGGATCCGTTGTCTTGGTTAGGTAAGCGTTGGCACCCATTTCCATCATCTTTGTGATCATTTCCTGGTCATCGTACATGGTCAGCACAACGATCTTCACTCCCTCGTGCTCCTTGCGGATCATGTTGATCGCATTGA
>DASYSW010000704.1:0-8110 GCA_036002905.1 Chitinophagaceae bacterium | reverse complement strand
GCAGGATGTTCTGAGTGCGGTGTATTATGCACGTAATATTGACTTTAGTAAATACAATGTAAATGACAAGATTCCTTTTTCCATGTTCCTGGATAATGAAGTGTACAGTATGTATATCCGTTACCTTGGAAAAGAGACGGTAAAAACTAAGTATGGAAAGTTCAAAGCAATTAAGTTCAAACCTCTGCTGATCAAGGGAACCATTTTTGAAGGCGGGGAGAAAATGACAGTTTGGGTTTCTGACGATGCTAATCGCATACCCATTCGTATTGAAAGCCCCATCGTGGTAGGAAAAGTAAAAGTGGATATGATGAGCAGTCGAAACCTCCGCTATCCCCTCACATCATTAATTAAAGTGAAGGGCGGCTGAGAGGCCGCCTTTTTTATTTTTAAACTTCCTCGAGTTTAAAAAAATCTTTAGGTCTTATTCCCCTTTCCGTCTGTTGTACAGTACAACATTCATATTGGGGATCATGTTCAAAGAAAAGGACATAATCATTTTCCAAAGCCTCATGTAAGAATGTCTTCTTTTCGCTCAAAGTAACGAGCGGTTGCATATCATACGCCATTATGTAAGGAATGGGAATATGTCCCTGCGAGGGAAGAAGGTCAGCCACGAAGACAATCGTTCTGTCTTTGTATTTTATTTGAGGAAGCATCATCGCTTCGGTATGACCATTGACAACACGTAAGGATAAACCCGGTATTATTTCTGAAATAATATTTGGCAAACGTCCATTCACCATTGACCTCCCGATAGCTATCGGGACACCATTGACCATTTTCAATTGTCCACTTTCCTTTATTGGCAGAATATTCTCTTTGAGAAACGACGCCTTTTCCCTTTCATTGGGTTTTGTTGCTGTGTCCCAATGTCTTTCATTGCTCCAGTATGTTGCATTCTTAAAAGCTGGAACTAATTTAGTGCCTTCGCGAAAGATCGAACCTCCGCAATGATCGAAATGAAGGTGAGTGAGAAAAACATCTGTGATATCGTCGCGATGAAAGCGATTTTTGGCCAGTGATTTATCAAGAGTGTCCTCGCCGTGCAAATAGTAATACTTGAAAAATTTTGCGTCCTGTTTATCGCCCATTCCATTATCAACAAGGATCAGTTTGTTCCCATCCTCGATCAATAAACAACGCAACGCCCAGCTGCACATATTGTTTTCATCCGCAGGATTGATCTTATTCCAAATCGATTTTGGAACTACACCAAACATGGCGCCCCCGTCCAGCTTAAAATAACCTGTGTTGATCGTGTATAGATTCATGACAGCTTATTCTATAATTATTTCTGTTTTCTGGTTTGGTATTTTCAGTTGTGTAAACCTGGTGTACATCAGCAGTAACAAACCGATTATAAAAAATGCCATTACACTCAGAACAGATGACCGCTGGGAACCTGTCAGTTCGGTAAAAAATCCGAAACTAAAAATGCCTATTACAAGACCGATTTTTTCGGTTACATCATAAAAACTAAAAAATGAAGCTGTATCCTTTGTTATCGGCATCAGTTTGGAATATGTCGACCGGCTCAGCGATTGAATGCCTCCCATCACAAAACCGATGATACTCCCAAGAATATAAAACTGAGTGATGTTTTTTGAAGGAATTACATACCCGTAAAAACAAATGCCGACCCATACAACCACACAGATCATCAATGCACTCATATTGCCGATGGCAGCTGACAGCCTGGAAATAGCATACGCACCCGGGATGGCGATCAATTGAATGATCAAAATTGCGATGATCAAATTCGTTGTTGGTATTGCCAGTTCGCTTTTACCATAGAGCGCCGCGGCCAGCATTACCGTTTGCACACCCATATTATAAAAAAAGAATGCAAGCAAAAATCGCTTGAGCGTGACAAGGTCTTTTAATTGGTTCCACACTTTCTGAAGTTCACGATATCCTTTTGAAAGAATGTGATGCTCCAGGTCCCCGGCGCCAGCAGGAGAGGACTTTGGTAAACGGCCCAGCGAAAACTGGCCAAATCCCCACCACCACACTCCTACCAATAAAAAGGAAGCCTGGTATTGAATAATAGAATCCTTGTTGCCTCCCAATAGTTGTGGATAAAATACGAATACGAAACAAACAATCTGCAGTATCACGCTTCCGATATATCCATACGTGAACCCCCGGGCACTTACCCTGTCCCTGTCCTCGGGAGCAGCAATTTCAGGGAGATAAGAATTGTAATAAACAAGGCTAGCCCAAAAACCAATGCAGGCGACGATCGAACAAATAATACCGACGTACAAGGTCGATTTACTGGTGAAAAAGAATAATGTGGCACAAGCAACGCTACCCACAGTAAGAAAGAATCTCAAAAATTTTTTCTTGTTGCCCCTGTAATCGGCTATAGAAGAGAGCAAAGGTGAAATTAGGGCAACGACGAGCATAGCAACGGCCAGTGCATAATTATACAATGCTGTATTTACAAAATCTCTCCCGAGAAAATGAACGTAATCAGTTGTTGTTTTGTCGTTTCCGTCCCCGGTGATGGCTTCATAATAGGCAGGGAAAATAGTCGACGTGATGACAAGATTATATACAGAGTTGGCCCAGTCGTACATGGCCCAACCGTTAATGACTTTTTTGGTGGCCGTTTGCATGGTAATTCTTTGATCACTAAAAATAATGATTTGAATGGATAAAGAAAGAGGTATTCCATTGTGCCCTTGTTAGCTAAATTATCCCTGCAGATTTCGCAGAAAAGCACCGAATGCTTAATTATCGGCGTAATTGGAGGCATCCGCGGGAACCACGACATTTTACCGTTGACATAACACTAGTTATTATGAATAACTCCTGTAAAAAGAAGTATAAGCATAACAATGCCAAGAATGATCCTGTAAAATCCAAAAATTTTAAAGCCGTGTTTTTGAAGATAGTTTATGAAAAATCGAATCGCAAGCAAAGCCACAATGAAGGCGACAACAGCGCCTATGCCCAGTGTGGTCATATTGTTTTTTTCCAATACCTCAGGATGTTCTTTATAAACATCATAAAAACTTTTCGCTGAGGCAGCGAACATTGTTGGCACCGCAAGGAAGAAAGAAAATTCGGCGGCAAGATTTCTTGTTAGCTTCTGGCTCATTCCACCGATAATGGTTGCAGCACTGCGACTAAGTCCGGGGAAAAGCACCGACAGGACCTGGAAACATCCGATGACAAAAGCCTTTGGGAATGAAATATTTTTTTCTTCAGTAATTGCATTCTCCTTAAAGAAATTGTCGATAAAAAGTAAAATGATCCCACCGGCGATCATGACACAGGCAATGAATGTGAGATTATCTAATGCGCTATCGATATATTTTTTTAACAGAGCACCGGCAATAAGAGCCGGAATTACTGCTACGATGAGTTTGACATAAAACGACGGATGTTTGAAATCAAAAAATTTTTTTGAATAAGCAAACACAACTGACAAGATCGCGGCCAATTGGATCACTATTTCAAACATATTTGTAAAAGGTGTCGGGCTAACACCAATCAGTGGGTTCGTAAATTTCATGTGGGCGGTACTGGAAACCGGGAGAAATTCGGTGAGACCTTCGATAATGGCAATAATGATCGATTGAATGATGTCCATACTAAAAATATTACACAATGACTCATAGCCGCTCGAAAAATATGATCACGTTGAGTCATGATCAGGCAATTGTAATTATTCTTTCGTTTTTGGTTTTCTGAAGAGCGCAAAGCACTCCACTACAAGACCGGCAATGATTAAAATGGGGGCGATAGTGATACGGGTGGTGCTATAAACCTGTTCGGGATGAAACTGGTTAGGGTCATCGCTTTTGCCGCCCACCATCAGCAGAAGGCCAATCGCCATAATTACGATGCCACCGAGCATCCATAAATAGTTTTCTTTTTCGAAGATGGGGAATGATCTCGTGTCTTTCGAAGGTGCAGAAGATTTCTTTTCAGCCATAGAGATAATTATAAGTGCGCAATATAGGGAAATCAGATGATAGTGGATAGATGACAGATGACAGTTTAACGTTCCATAATTATCATCTATCCACTATAAATCTATCATCTAATAAAGATCATCAAGCTTCATCTTAAGGTATTTCAACACACTGCGATGAGTGCTGAAGAGAGTAATTCCAATGCCTAAAATGATAAGGACCATGGCCAGTAATATCATCATATTCGTGTCGTGTAATTTTTTGAAGCCATCGAAGAAGTTTTCTGCTACTATCAATAAAGCATAAACGATAAGGGTAGCGATCAGGCCACTTAGTGCTCCGTTTGCAATGGCTCGCATATCAAGTGGCTTGGCAATGAACCACCGGGTAGCTCCAACCATCTGCATGGTCTTTATCAAAAAACGGTTGCTAAACATCGCCAGCCGGATCGTATTATCGATGAGAATGATCACCATGACGGCGATCAGGATGGCCACCACCCCCAGTACGATCCCGATATTCCTGAAATTTTTCATCATTGAATTCACGACGGCACTGGGAAAACGTACTTCATCAACGATCGGGTTTTGCGCAATGTCGGCCTGGATGCTGACCAGTTGAGCAGAGTCAACAAATTCATTCTTTAAAGTAAAATCAATGCTGGGCGGCAACAGGCTGTTATCGATGAATTCCGTAAAATCCTCGCCGCCGCTTTTTACCCACTCTTTTTTGGCGGTTTCTTTATCGGTGTACTTAATGCTCCTTGTATAAGGTTTTGAGGCGATATAGTTCTGCAGGTTGATGCGTGAACTATCTTTAATGTTTTGCTTCAGGAATACGTGCACTTCAACGCTTTCCTTAATGTTTTGTATGAGCTTTCTTCCGTTAATCGTTAACAGGCCGATCAGTCCAAACAGGCAGAGTACAATGGTGACTCCTAAAATGGCCATGAAGTAAGACGGTTTTCCGCGTTTGATCGATGCTTTTCCAGCTTGACTCATGCTATCGAATTTTGTTCCGAAGGTCAAATGGCTCTCGTAAAGACCTTCGGAGAATTTAGGGGTTGACCGCGCGGATATAAACACTATAAAATGAATTACTAATAGAGATTCCGTTCGGACGGGCAAAAATAGCAGATTTAAAATATTTAAGAGTCCAATCCGTATTTTTGTCCCTCCCAAAACGAAGGCATTGGTATTATATTGCCGGAGATGAGTAGGGAAGCGAAAGATGGGTTTTTTTTAAATCTTCTTTCACATCCTGTCTGCCGACAGGCAGGCTTTACTCAGCTGAGGTTGCGACGCTCCTCCCGATAGCTATCGGGACATATTTCTATCCTTTGTGCATCTTTTTGAACCACTAAGACAAAGGCACAAAGGGTCACGAAGAAATTCTCTTTGACCATAAGAATTAATGGAGTTGAAGAGTGCGACGCAAGGGACGGTGAGGCTAGCACTAAGCCGGGAACATAAAGGATATAGAGAATACAGAACTGAGAATACAGAATTTAGAATATTAAGTATGGAATATAACTTTCGTGATATTGAAAAGAAATGGCAGAAATGGTGGAGAGATAATGGTGTTTATAAAGTAAGCAATGATTCATCGAAGCCTAAATATTATGCGCTGGATATGTTTCCCTATCCAAGTGGTGCCGGCCTGCACGTGGGGCATCCGCTGGGTTACATCGCCAGTGATATTTATGCGCGGTTTAAACGTCTGAAAGGCTTTAATGTGTTGCACCCGATGGGTTACGATGCATTTGGGCTGCCGGCTGAGCAGTATGCAATTGAGCATGGCATTCATCCTGCGGTTTCAACAGAAAATAACATCAACAATTTTCGCAAACAACTTGATAACATCGGTTTTTCGTTTGACTGGAGCCGCGAGGTGCGGACCAGCGATCCGAAATTTTATAAGTGGACGCAATGGATATTTCTTCAATTATTCGATTGCTGGTATGATCGCAAGAGGCAAAAAGCGGAAGGCATCAGCGAACTGATCGCAATATTTGAAAAAGAAGGGAATAAAAATCACCCTGTGCCGGATGCGAAATTCGAGATCCGAAATCCGGACCTCGAGATACTGGGTGGAAATTTTTCTGCTGATCAATGGAAAGCATTTGGCGCAAAGACAAAGCATGACATTCTAATGGAATACCGCCTGGCTTACTGCGGCCATGGTGAAGTGAACTGGTGTGAGGCATTGGGGACAGTGTTGGCGAATGATGAAGTGATCAATGGAGTGAGTGAACGCGGCGGCTATCCTGTTATAAAAAAGAAATTGCGTCAATGGTATTTGCGGATAACGGAGTATGCTGACCGTCTCCTGGAAGGCTTGCTGGCAGTTGATTTCAGCGAGTCGATGAAAGAGATGCAAACAAACTGGATCGGGAAGAGTGAGGGAGCGGAGATCAGCTTTAAGCTACAAGCCGCAAGCCGAAAGACGGATGGCTCGAAGCTCACGGCTGACGGCTCGGAGCTTGTTGTTTACACGACCCGTCCTGATACCATCTTTGGCGTTGATTTTATGGTGATCGCGCCTGAGCATGATTTAGTTGAGGAAATAACTACTGTTGAGCAGAGATCGGCTGTTGAAGAATATATTACTTATGTCAAGAGTCGCAGTGAGAGAGAAAGAATGGCTGAAAAAAAGATCAGCGGTGTTTTTACCGGGGCTTATTGCATTCATCCATTCAGCGGGAAAGAGATCCCTATCTGGATCAGTGAATACGTGTTGATTGGTTACGGAACGGGCGCGATCATGGCAGTTCCCTGCGGTGATGAACGTGATCACAAGTTTGCAAAACATTTTGGGTTGGAGATCACAAACATTATTGGTTCACATTATGATGGTGAAGAAGCAAATCCGACAAAGGATGCTGTGCTTGAAAATTCAGATTTTTTGAATGGCATGGTGATGAAAGATGCCATCAGTGTAGTCGTTAACAAAGTAGAAGAACTGGGTATTGGTGAACGAAGAGTAAACTATAAAATGCGCGATGCGGCATTCAGCCGCCAGCGTTATTGGGGTGAACCATTTCCGATCATTTGGAAAGATGGAATGGCTTACCCGCTTGATGAAAAAGAACTGCCGTTAGAATTGCCGCATGTTGAATCTTACAAACCGGGACCGGAAGGCGAAGGACCATTAGCAAACTTACCGGAATGGTATCACATCCAGGACGGTGGCGTGAGGGAAACTAACACTATGCCCGGTTATGCAGGCTCCTCGTGGTACTTCCTTCGCTACATGGATCCGCATAATGAAAAGGAATTTTGCGACAGAAAATATTCTGATTACTGGGGACAGGTTGATCTCTATATTGGTGGAACAGAGCATGCGGTCGGGCATTTATTATACAGTCGCATGTGGACGAAGTTTTTGTTTGACCTGGACCTGATTGGCCATGATGAACCTTATAAAAGGTTGGTGAACCAGGGAATGATCCAGGGAAGTTCAAGGTTCGTGTATAGAGCTCACGGGACAAACCTGTTTGTTACCCTGGGATCGAAAGATAAATACCAAACCGATGAACTGCATGTTGATGTGAACTTTGTTGACGGTGTTGAGCTGGATACTGAGGCATTTAAGAAATGGCGAAATGGAGAACATGCAAATGCAGAATTTATTTTGGAAGAAGATGGTAAATATATCTGCGGATCGGAAGTGGAAAAAATGAGTAAGCGTTACTTTAATGTGGTTAATCCCGATGACATTGTTGCCAGGTATGGTGCCGACACCTATCGCATGTATGAAATGTTTCTCGGCCCTGTAGAAATGAGCAAGCCATGGGATACAAAAGGCATCGAAGGTGTACATCGATTCCTAAAAAAATTCTGGCGGTTGTTCGCTGATGAAGAAAAGGGATTGATCGTTACTGACGAAAGCGCGACAAATGAGGAATTAAAAACCCTTCATAAGACGATCAAAAAGATTGAAGAGGATACAGAAAGGTTTTCTTTTAACACCGGCGTCAGTGCATTTATGATCGCTACGAATGAACTTACCGACCTTAAGTGTCATAAGCGTTCAATTCTTGAGCCACTTGTAATTTTGTTAGCTCCTTATGCTCCGCATATTGCCGAAGAGCTCTACCAGCAGTTGAGGGCTTCGAAAGTTTCCCCCGTCGGAGGAGATTTACAGGGCGCCTCTGTAGTGGATACATTATACCCCGCGTT
>DASYSW010000703.1:0-14285 GCA_036002905.1 Chitinophagaceae bacterium | reverse complement strand
GCATGGCAAAAAATAGCCAGCATGGCAAAGGTTACTAGCAAGTTTTTCATTTGAACCTGGATTTACAGGTTAACGAATTTTGGGCAGTTTTAGTACCCACTCGTGTTTTCCCAGGGTAGTTATACCGAATCATTCATGAGAACATAAGCAAACCACCTTCCAAAAAACTCTTTTTCAATTTAATTTGATAACATGACTCTAAATGGATCACTCTGCTAAACGGTTTACAGAGGGCACTTGGTAGAGATGCCAGATAAAGAAGCTCATAACACCGGGGGATATGCTGGTGCTATAGTTTCAAAGTTATTGCCAAGGAATTGTCGAAGTTGCTTTTAATTATCCACCGGTGTGCGTTTGACAAAAAATGTGAAGCTTCAATGAGGAAACACAATCCTGTTAGTTGAAGCAGAGCGCTTCCCGATAATCCCGATAGCTATCGTGAGGGATCGCCCTCAACATCGGGTAGCTTAGTTCACGTTTTACGTTACCCGGTTCTATTTTGGAAGTCCTTTCATCTTAAGGTAACAATCACCGGAACATGATCGCTGTATTGCGTCCATTTGTCAAAATCACCTACTTCAACTGATTGAAGGTTCGCTGCAAGGTCATCAGAGAGAAAACAGTAATCGATATGATATGGTTTGTCTTTGTGGCGGTACATATATAGCGTTGGGTGCTCTTCTTTGCCCTGTAGTTGTTTGTAGTGCAAATGATAAGAGCTGAAGATTTTTCTTTCTTCCAGGAATTTTACAACGTTTGAATGATTGCCTTCCCGGTATTGCCTGTCCCAAATTGTATTACTGTTGAAATCACCGATCAGTATTGTCGGCTTCTTTTTTAAATGAGCCTCATAATGATGAACCGCTTTCCATATTTGCTCAACATAAGTACCGTCAGGGTCATCGGGATTAAATGCCCAGATTGCATAAAGAGTAAATTGGTATTGTGCGTTTTTTACGGAGACTGGGACGATCATTCTCAGTTCCTCGTTATGCCTGTTGAGAAGTCTTAGTCTCGTGCCACCATAAGAAAATATGCCAAGGCCTTTGTTTACATTTTTACCAAACCATAGAGTACTGGTTGGCTTTCTCGCTCCCTCTGCGAATTTTAGTTTCTCAACGCATTCGCATTCGGGTACTACCACAATATCCGGGTCAAGTGCCAAAACATGATCAGCCTTTTTTCTAAAGGCCATATTGCAGTTCCAGGTGATGATCCTCATTTTGCTGATTTTATTTTCACGCCGAATTTTTCTTTGTTTTTAGCCAAACGTTTTAATTATATACATGTTTGAGGCGAATGCCCCATACGAGCCAAAATATCCATGTTACCGTAGTGATAGCAGCAATCGCAAGGGGAAACCAAATGGCCAGTATTGCAAAAACAGTATAAAGTACAAACGCAAAAACCCCGAATTGCCCATTCCTTCGAATTTGCAAAGTTGCCTTTTCACTTTTTCCCAAATGACCTTTAAGGGCAGCCTGTGTTATTAAGATCCATCCCAGGGCCTGGAGCGCCATGGTAAAATCATAAAGAACTACTGCTGGCGCGGCATGATCGGTTAAAATATGCTCACCTATCAATGAAGAAGGAAATGGCATGAAAACAACGGTGAGTAGTAAAAAGCCATTTGCATAAATAAACAGTGAAGACACCTTGTTCCCGAGTTTTAAAGCATTGTGATGATTGACCCAGGTGATAAGAATGATGGTGAAACTCAGGAGGAATGCAAATATGGAGGGGGCAATGTGCTTCAATGCCTGCACGAAATCGGCAGTGTTTTCTATTTTTTCTGAATAAGGAATTTTAATATCGATGATCAATAATGTTATGGCTATTGCAAATACGCCATCACAAAAGGCTTCGAGTCGTGAGCTGGTGGTGGTTTCGGTCATAAGTTCGTTTTTACTAAGGTAGATTTCTTTTTACGCCGATGATCTTGAGGTTAAGTAATTTTTCTTTGGGGGGAGATTAGGTCAAGGAAAGCTTATTCATTTTACGAACATTCTTGGTGGTCGGTTGTTGGCATAACGACTTAAAGATGACGCAATGCTTATTTCGAACACCAGCAACGGCATAAATACCCACGTTGGCAGCAGCTTATTTTTTTACGCCACCTTCAAAAATATACTTTAGTCCATCATATAAACTTGGGAAAGGCACATGCGGATAGTTGCTATAGGTTACATATTTATATTGTACGCTGTTGCCTAGTTTGGCTTTTATCTTTTCAGAAAATTCAAGCATCTGTTTATGAATCACATGGTCCTTATCATAAGTGTCAATTAACGAATTGCTCATAAATATTTTCTTGCCTTTGTACAGGTTTGGTTGTTGAAATGCATTATCGGTTAATCTGGTGAAATAGTCATTCATATCCCGAAGCCAACCTGCGCTACGACCAATGTAACCTTCAAATAATTGCGGCCTGGTGAGCAACGCATATAAAGTAAACAACCCGCTGAGTGATTTCCCACATAATATGCGCTGTTGATTCGTGCGGTACTTTTTATCTACTTGGGGAATAAGCTCATCACCAATAAAACAAAGAAACTGTTCTGCACCTGCAACAGGTACGCTATACTCGTTTGTACTAAGGGGCATCATATCTCTGTCCCTGTCTGTGTTGCCAATAGCTACCACTATCATTTGAGGAATATTTTCATCCGAACCTAATTTATTAATCGCTGAAACTGTCTCGAGAAGACTGCTATTATTACCATCCAAAAGATATAAAACCGGATACGTTTTTTTTGAAGTATCATACCCCTCAGGCAGGCGAATAATGATTTTTCTATTTTCTTTTAGTGTGGGTGATTGAATACTGTCTGCGAATCCCAATTTTACATCGATGTCTTGGCTGTAAACTATTCCTGTCTTTAACAAACCAAAGAGAATAGAAATAACAACATAAAATGTCGAAATGATCTTCATTGATTGGGAGGTGTTGAACGTTGCAGCCAACAATTATCTTTGCATTAAACGAAACTACAAATTTTTCCAAGTCTCTCATTCTCACGCGTTGCCTATTGCGCCTTTTGGATTGTAGAGCTGCTCCAATACAACTCACCTTGACGAGGATTTGAGGGATTGTACTTATTGTTCAATAGAATTGCCAGCCGTACAAGAGTGCGATGCAAGGAACGTTGGGGAGAATTCCTTATGTTCGTAACATAAAATTGCTGAGAGAAAAGGAGATAGTAACGAGACAAAGAGAATACTCCTTCCTCTTGGTCTTTTGGCCCTTAAAATAAAAATTCAACTTCAATGAGAAAGTTACTCACTCTTTTATTCTTGCTTGTATCAGCTTCATCGACACGTGCTCAAAAAATAATGGGCTTTACAGATGCCCGCGCTGTTAAACAGCTGGATTGGGAAAAGCAGTTTGATGTGCAGCTCAGCGGAAAAGACCAGGACACATGGATGCAGTTCCTTAGTTCGCATCCGCATCATGTGGGCAGCCCGCAGGACAAGGCCAACGCAGACTATATTGTCAGTTTGTTTCGCAGCTGGGGATGGGAAACAGAGATCGCTGAATACTGGCCATTGTTCCCCACACCAAAAACAAGAGTGCTTGAATTGTTAGGAAGCAAACCTTACAAAGCAAAATTGCAGGAGCCAACTATTGACGCAGATAAAACTTCGGGGCAAAAGAGCGAGCAATTACCAACATACAATGCTTACAGTGCCGATGGTGACGTCACAGCGGAACTTGTATTTGTGAATCGTGGTACGCCTGCAGATTACGAAGAGCTGGAAAGAATGGGCGTAGATGTGAAAGGAAAAATTGTTATTACAAAATATGGCGGATCATGGCGCGGGATAAAACCAAAAGTCGCGTACGAACATGGAGCGATCGGTTGTCTTATTTATTCTGATCCTGCTGATGATGGTTATGCGCAGGGTGATTCATATCCTGTAGGACCTTTTCGGCCGGCGGGTGGAGCACAACGCGGTTCAGTGATGGATATGCCTATTCGTCCCGGTGATCCGTTGACACCTGATTATGGCGCAACAAAAGATGCGAAACGTTTGAGCTTGAAGGAAGCAGAGACATTAATGAAGATTCCAGTGCTACCCATTAGCTATGAAGATGCATTACCATTATTGCAATCATTGGGAGGTGCCGTGGTCCCCGCCGCCTGGAGGGGTGCATTGCCAATTACTTATCATGTGGGTCCGAGTAAAGACAAAGTACATCTGAAACTGGAATTCAACTGGGATCAGAAGCCATTGTATAATGTAATTGCAAAAATTCGTGGCAGTGAATTGCCTGATGAGTGGATCATTCGCGGCAATCATCATGATGGTTGGGTGAATGGCGCCACCGATCCATTGAGCGGAATGGTCGCTGAGTTAAATGAGGCAAAAGCCATCGGAGAGTTGATAAAACAAGGTTATCGTCCCAAACGTACATTGGTGTATTGCGCATGGGACGGTGAAGAACCTGCATTGTTGGGTTCAACGGAATGGGCGGAGGATCACCAGCAGGAGTTGAAACAAAAAGCAGTTGCTTATATAAATTCAGACGGAAATGGCCGCGGATTTATCGGCGCGGCCGGCTCGCATACGCTTGAAACTTTCTTTAATGAGATCGCGGATAATGTCATTGACCCTGAAACAGGCGCAACGATCAAAGAGCGGCGCTTCGCAAGACAGGTAGTGAATGCTGATGTTTCGGCAAGAGCAAAGATGCTGAGTGATAAAGATGGTAAACGGATCAAGCTGGGTGCCCTGGGTGCTGGATCAGACTATTCACCATTTCTTCAACATTTGGGAATTGCATCGATGAATCTTGGATTTGGTGGAGAAGATCCGGGCGGTGAGTATCATTCGATTTATGATTCGTACGACATGTTTCGCCGGTTTAAAGATTCTGGTTTTGTGTATGGAGTGACCTTATCAAAAACCGCCGGCCGCGTTACGTTGCGCCTCGCAGATGCTGACATTCTTCCTTTTGAGTTTAATACACTGTACAAAACCATTAATGAATATGTGGGTGAAGTGAAAAAATTACTCGATGATCAAAGAACAGAAACGGATATTCAGAATAAAATGATCAGGGATAAATTATTTGACCTGGCAAAGGATCCAAAGAAAGTTTTTATTACCCCGGAGTTGAAAGAAGACGTTCCCTTTCTGAATTTTAGTTCATTAGAAAATGCGATGGTGCAATTGAAAGAAAAGGCAGAAGATTTCCAGAAAATGTATAATAACGGATTGCAAATGCCAGTCGCCGAACAAAACGCTTTGAATGATATTTTGTACAAAGCAGAAAGAAGTTTGATCGATCCGAATGGACTGCCGCGCCGTCCCTGGTACAAGCATGAGATCTATGCACCGGGATTTTATACGGGCTATGGAGTAAAGACTTTGCCCGCTATTCGTGAAGGGATCGAACACAGAAATTGGAAAGAAGCGCAAGAGAATACAGAAATTGTAGCAAAGGCTATCACGACATATAACAGCCAGGTGGAAAAGGCCGTCGATGTGCTCAAGAAGAATGGAGATAAGAAGAGCTTTTGATGGTAAAAGGTGAGTAATGAGTAATGAGTAATGAGTTCACTGTACTCATCTGTCTCTGTGGCTATTTTTTCCGCGCGATGGGAATGGCCACTAAGGGCCAAAGACGCCAAGTAACCCCAAAACTTTGTGCCTTCGCGTATTTGTGGCAAATGGTCAATGGTGAATGTGAATCTCTGTGCTTCTCTGTATTTTTCTCTGTGGCTCCGTGGTTATTTACTACCACGGGACGTGGATGCGCCACTAGGGCGCAAAGATGTTAAGTGGCCACCAGGATCCTGGTGAAACTTTGTGCCTTCGTGTCTTGGTGGCAAATAGTCAATGGTGAATGTGAATGTCTGTGCTTCTCTGTATTTTTCTCTGTGGCTCCGTGGTTATTTACTACTACGGGAAGTGGATGCGCCACTAGGGCGCAAAGATGTTAAGTGGCCACCAGGATCCTGGTGAAACTTTGTGCCTTCGTGTCTCGGTGGCAGTTTAGCTTTGTGGTGTCGTTAAGATACTTGCTACTCACCATTGCCAATTTCCAATTCACAATTCACTAGATTTGATCGTGCAGCTTCCCCAAAAATTACTGGAATCATTAGCAGGTATTGAAGGCTTCGACAAAGAAGCGTTTGAACGAGTTCATGAAAGTGGAGAGCAGGTGACATCGATTCGAGTCAACCCGTTGAAGACGACAAAAGTGAAACGTCAAACGTCAATTGAGGATTTCTTTCACGTCTCACGTTTCCCGTTTCACGAAGGGGTTCCATGGACAGAATACGGCTACTACCTCCGTCAACGTCCTTCCTTCACTTTCGATCCACTGTTTCATGCCGGTTGTTACTATGTGCAGGAAGCGAGCTCGATGTTTTTAGAACAGGCATTCAAACAAACCGTTGATCTTTCACAACCGATAAGAGTTCTTGACCTCGCGGCTGCGCCCGGCGGGAAGTCAACACATATTCAATCTCTCATTTCAAAAGACAGCTTGTTGGTGAGTAACGAAGTAATAAGAAGCCGTGGTAATATTTTAAAAGACAATGTTATTAAATGGGGATCTGATAATATGGTGGTGACGAATAATGATCCGAAAGAATTTGCAAGACTTGAAAATTTTTTTGATGTAATCGTTGTTGATGCTCCCTGCAGTGGAAGTGGCTTATTTCGTCGCGACGAAGAGGCGATAGGAGAGTGGAGTGAAAACAATGTACAATTATGCAGTCAGCGGCAGCAGAGAATTTTAGCAGATGTATGGCCTTCATTGAAAAAAGGTGGGGTGCTGATTTATTCTACCTGTTCTTATTCGAAAGAGGAAGACGAGGAGATCGTGAAATGGATGGCTGGCAATTTGTCAATTGCCAATTGCCCATTGACAATCGACAAAGATTGGAACATTGTAGAATCATCGAATGGCTATCGTTTCTGGCCGGATAAGGTGAGGGGAGAAGGATTCTTTATTGCTTGTGTAAAGAAAACAGGCGGAGAGGACCAATATGACACACGGGCCAGGAAAAAAGTTGAATTGCTGAGCAAAAACGAAATGGAACTCGTAAAACGCTGGGTAAATGAGGGGGATCATGAGCTCCTTAAAGTCCGGGGAACCGTGTATGCGATCCCGGGAAAACTATTGAATGATGTGAATGTTTTGTCCAATAACCTCCGTATCGTTTATTTCGGAACCGCGGTCGGTGAAATGGTCAGGGATAAGCTAATTCCTGATCATGCATTGGCCATGAGCCTTTTGGTCGCGGATGGGGTTGAAAAAGAGGAATTGAGCTATGACCAGGCAATTGACTATCTAAAAAAGAAAGAGCTAAAAAATATAGATGCAGGCACGGGCTGGAGATTTGTGTGCTACAAAAATTACCCACTTGGGTGGATAAATGTCCTGGCAAACAGAATTAACAACTATTATCCAAAAGAATTACGAATATTAAAAGATATTTGAAGGATAAGAATGCTGAATTCAGAATATAGAATAAAAAACCAGGGACGGATGTTACATTCTGTATTCTTTGATTCCGAATTCTGAAAATTTCACATCTTTGTACCAAACCCGGATTCATGAAAAACATCGTCTTGCTTTCCGTCATCATCCTTATCACAACAATACTGCAAGCCCAAACAACTGAAACGCTGGTAATAAAGAGCAGCAACAAGGGTTTATATGTTGATCATAAGGTAACACCGAAGGAAAATTTTTATTCGATGGGTCGTGCATTTAATGTTCATCCCAAACATATCGCGGCATTCAACGGGCTTGACATGTCAAAGGGCCTGAGTCTTGGACAAACGGTTAAGATACCATTGTCGGACACAAACTTTACTCAAAAGACTGACAAAGGCGTCCCTATCTATTATATCACCGGGAATGGGGAAACGCTGTATCGGGTTAGCACGAATAATAAAAACGTGTTGATGGAAAACCTTCGCAAATGGAATCGTTTGTCAAGTGATAAACTTCCAAACGGAACAAAGCTGGTCGTTGGCTTTTTAACAACCAGGGAGACGCAGGCAATGGCTGTTAACAGTCCGTCGCAAAAAACAGAGACAACAACTAAGCCCGCCCAAGAAAACAAGGATGTGGCAAAAACCGATGTTCTCACTAAACCTGAACAAAAGAAGGACGAAGTAAAGAGTAGTGAAGTAAAGAGTGATATTGCCGCCAGGCCCGATCAAAAGAAAAAGGACGTTACCCAGCCAAAAGAGGAACCTAAAAAGAACAATGATGTCGTGCAGGTAAAGGAAGACGTTAAAGTCAAAAATAGCGACCAGGGATATTTTAAAACTTCGTTTGACCGGCAGGTAAAACAGCAACCCGCGAATAAGGAACAAACTGTGACTTCCGGCATATTTAAAACCGCGAGCGGGTGGAATGACGCAAAGTATTACCTGCTAATGAATGGAGCCGAGGCCGGCACGATCATTCGAATCACCAACCCGGCGAATAATAAAATCATTTATGCAAAATTACTCGGAGAAATGAATGACAAACAAAGCCAGGGTCTGAATATCCGCATCAGTAACGCGGCTGCAAGTGCACTTGACATTTCAGAAACAGATAAATTCACCGTAAAATTGAATTACTAATTATAAACTATGATCATGAAGAGAATGACGTTTGCTTGCTGCCTTCTTTTGGCAACTACGTTTTTATTTGCTCAAACTTCCGCTCCTTTACAGGTTCCGCAGTTCTTTGATGTAAAAGCTTTGAAGGCCACCTCGGTTAAGAATCAGGCGATGACAGGAACGTGCTGGTGTTTTGCAACAACCTCACTCGTTGAAAGCGAAGAGATCAGGAAGCAAAACAGGGAGATCGAACTGAGTGAAATGTTTACGGTAAGAAATATGTACGTTGAAAAAGCAAAGAATTATATTCTTCGCAATGGTAAAACACAGTTTGGCGAAGGTGGATTGGGCCATGATGAAATTCGCGCGGTAGCTACTTACGGAGCAATGCCATTGAGTGAATACACTGGTTTAGTCAAGGGGGAAAAGAGTTATGACCATCAAAAATTGTTTGATGAACTTCAAAAATATCTTGACAGTGTTTTGAGGAAAAAACCAATTTCCAATAACTGGCTCGACGGATATGTAAAAATTCTTGACGGAAACCTGGGAGTGCCACCAAAAGAATTTTCGTACAATGGGAAAACTTATACACCTGCTTCTTTTGCAAAGGAGGTATTGAATTTTAACTCCGACGACTATGTCAGCCTTACATCATTTACTCACCAGCCATATTATCAGTCTTTCGTTTTACAGGTGCCTGACAATTATGCCAACGGCTCATTTTATAATTTACCGTTGGGTGAATTCATAGGCGCTGTAAAATATGCGATCGATAAAGGATACACTGTCGCCTGGGATGCTGATGTGAGCAATCGAGGATTTATGCAGGGTATGGGGTTAGCCTTAAATCTTGACAACACTACTTCTTACACGAAGGACCAGGTCAATCCTGACATAAAAGAGGCAAACTACGACCCTGCGATCAGGCAACAGTTATATGAAAATTTAACCACGCAGGATGATCATCTTATGCACATCACCGGTGTTGAAAAATCGAGGGGTGGGAAAACATTTTTTATGGTAAAGAATTCCTGGGGTGTGGTTGGTCCTTTTGACGGGTATATCAATGTTTCTGAAGCATATTTTGCGATTAATACTGTTAGCATTGTAATTCCCAAAGCCGCACTGTCAAGGGAGATAATAGAAAAATTAAAACTATAGCCAGAACTGCCTCATTGATTTTTTTTTTTACCACCCAGGCACATAGATCACATTAGGAATCACATAGGAATGTTTGTGTTATCTATGTTCCTATGTTTGTATGTGGTTAATCAATTAACATGATTGATTGACGCAAATTTCCAACACGCTTTCATGGCAAGAATATTGTGGCTTTGATCCTTTCTTTAACCATAAAATGTTTCAACCATGAAAAAAGTTTCTTATATCCCGGACGGTTACAACGCCGTAATTCCTGCTCTCGCATTTCATGGTGCAGATGCAGCGATCAAATGGTATGTGAATAATTTGGGTGCAAAGGAAAAGATGAGGTTTAATTCTCCGGATGGCACAATAGCACATGCGGAGGTAACAATTGGCGACGATGTAATTATGTTAGCTGAAGAAAACTTACAGTACAACCGGAGTCCGCAAACGTTAAAGGGCAATTCTATTAATCTCTGCATTTATGTGCAGGATGTAGACGCTGTCGTTAAAAAAGCAACAAGCAACGGAGCTAAACTCCTGATGCCCATAAAAGATGAATTTTATGGGGACAGGAGCGGTCGCATTGAAGATCCATTTGGATATGTGTGGGTCATTGCCACGCATATCAAAGATGTTTCACAGGCAGAGATGAAGAAAGCGATGGATGAAATGATGGAACATCAGCACACCGCGTAACCTAAAAAAAGACCCAACCTATAAGGTCCTTCGGGCCTTATAGGTTTTTTTACGAAGCTATTTCTTTCAATGCATTACAGAATTGTTGCATCTCGTCGGTAGTACCCATGCTGACCCGGCACCACTTACCACCAAAATGTTCACGGAATTGCACATAAATATTTCTGGCTTCCATCAGGTTCGTGAAGTCTCCTTTTATTTTATCAATGTTGAATAAAATAAAATTGGTCGAGGAAGGAATGTACTCCAGCGAAAGTTTCTTAAAGCAATCATAGCAGGTTACTCTTGCTGCTTTTGCTTTTTCCCGGCATTGGGCCACAAATTCTTTATCGTCAAGAGCCGCCATAGCAGCGTTGCATGATACCATGCTCACCCCCGCGTCGGGCCAGGATTGGTAACTTCCCAGTGACCGAATGGTATCCGGATGAGCAACAGCGTAACCGACTCTCGCGCCTGCAAGGCCATACACTTTTGAAAAGGTCTTCGCTACCACAACGTTTGGGTTTGTAATCGCCAGTGATGCGAGCGAGGGAAGCTCAGCATATTCAGTATAGGCTTCATCAATGAAGACAAAAGTTTTTTGCGAAGCAGCAACGGTGTGATCTTTTAGCTGTGATACTTCGACAAAGGTTCCGGTGGGATTGTTAGGGTTGCAGAAATAAACCATCCTGGTTTCGCTATTTATGGCTTCAATAACTTTGGGCAAATCGGTTTTTCTTTCGCTGCTCAAAGGAATTCTTTTAAAAGAATGTCCAAATGAACTGGCCTGCCCGTTCCAAACTTTATAGGAGGGTTCCGAAGTGAGAATATGCCCTTTTGTTTTTGCAACATGCTGGCATGCCAAACCAATTATGTCAGACGATCCAGCTCCCAGTAAAATATTTTCAGTACCTACATTCCAATGCCCTGCGATTTTTTTCTTTAATAACGGGAGATAATCATCCGGATATCGATTTGACTTTTTGTAGCTCTCCAATATAGCTTTTTGCGCGAAAGGCGAGGGACCATAGGCATTTTCATTGCTGTTGAGCCATATTGGATTGGAGGGATCGAAGAATTTCCTTTTTTCTCCATAAGAGACAGTTGGAACAAGTCCTATACCCGCCAGAGCAAAACTACTTTGCTTCAGCCAGGTGCGGCGATCAGTTTGCATTGCAGAAAGTTTGAGATAAGTTACCTTATTTTACAGAGCTGATAAAATACTTATTTCCCCATCTCAATCACTTCGCAATTTTTAATCTCTTTATTTTCGATAGCGAAGCGGACGATCGTTCTTACCTTCTGCCATCCCTGTTTACCCGCTGCCCCGGGATTCATGTGTAGGCAATTTATTTTCTCATCATACATGATCTTTAAGATATGTGAATGGCCGGTGATGAAAAGCTGGGGTTTGTGAATCACTAATTCTTTTTTTGTTTCGGGATTGTATTTGGGAGGATAACCGCCGATGTGCCTGATCATTACTTTCACTGCCTCACAATCAAAAACCAATTGCTCGGGAAATTCGCTCCGTATATCACGGCCGTCTATGTTTCCAAATACTCCTTTTAATGGTTTGAAAGACCTGAGCTTATTTGCAATTTCAATGGGGCCAAAATCACCGGCGTGCCATATTTCATCACAGTTTTCAAAGTGTTTAAAAACATTTTCATCCAAATAACCATGCGTATCCGATATGAGTCCGATCTTTTTCAATGATCGCAAAGATGGGAAAATGGAAATAAAAAAGAGAGGTCGGAAGACCCCTCTGGTATAATTTTCTTCGCAAATCTCAATAGCTTTTTCCGTGATCATTCGGACAACTGAATGAAACCTTCAATATTTCGCCACCCCCAATCGCCGTTGGACCAAGACCCCAATTGGAGATGTACAATTTGTTATCGGGGCCAAAAACCATAGCGGTTGGGACATTAAGCCCGGTTACAATAGCGCGCCGCGCTCCTGTCTGGTCGATCCTAATCACATCACCCGTGCCGGGAGTTGGAAAAGGATTGCCCGTTGTGTTTTCAAGCACATACATACCATCTGCCTTGTCAAACTCGATTCCCAAAATGGCACTGAAACCGGTTGCTACCACGCTGATATCTCCTGAAGGAGTCACCTTGTATACGCTTGAATTTCCAGTGATCGGAAAGACATCGAGATTCCCCACATAGAAATTGCCGTTATGAAATACCATTGATGTTGGAACTACATGCCCCACACTGGCGGAAAAATCGGCGACACGGCTTATCTCACCCTGGGCTGTTATTTTCACTAACTCTCCATTATTAGGATCCAGCGCAAAAAGATCGTTATTCACGGTAAGGATGCTATACCATGTACCGTCGGGTTCAAAATCGGCAGGGGGATTCGCCACGGGATGACTCGATCGCCAGGCGCTCAGATCTGCAAACACGTCCCAGCTTTTATCATGATGCACCCTGATAACCCCATTGGGTACTGAGGGCACTCCGTGTGAACAGCCGGCTCCTGAAAGCAGTCCAAACAGAGTGTTCCCAATAAATGTCACATCAGCCACTCCGCTGACCAGGCTCCCCTGGTCTGGCGATGTCTGACTCGAGGGAAGATTATCAACAACTGTTATTAGCTCGCCACTGTGCGAGATCTTTAAAATCCTTGCCCCATCATCGCTTCCGGTGTAACCTAGTTGCTCACATCCGGCCGGACTAGGGTTTGTACCACCGACTCCACCCTCTGCCACGTATAGCTGCCCGTCGGGTCCAATCGCCAGGCCCCGCGGATTGTTAAGGCCAGTTGCAAAAGTTGAAACGGTGGCGATGAGATCATCCTGAGAACAGTTGTTTTGGGGTAGGTGTTTTACACATGACGTAAATAGAACTGCAGCAACAGCAAGGCCTCCCAATGAAGAGAATAGTCCTTTTCTCATAAAACCTCCTTTGATTTGAATTGAAAGATTTTTCAAAAAAAATCTTGTCTCAAAAAGCATACCCTGCCGCAGGCTCAGCTTGCTTCCGTCTTTTCGGGTGATTATTTTTTGAAAAATGATAAATCAAGCCAGGGACTTTGACCCCTGGTGTAAGGTGGTGAGATAATAAGAATGGATTCTTCGGAATTAATTTGCAGCGAAAGAAATGAATTAATCGATCAAGCCATCTTTTTGCAATAGCTGGAGGATCATCACCGCACCGGGGGCACGGTTAGTTTCCAATAAATAATCCTGTAGAGAAAAAAATTTTAGCTCACCAATTTCAGCAGAAGCCTGCGGCGTAATATTGCGATGTAGAAAGAAACAATCCTGTTCCATGATGATCCCATTTTCTTCGCCATAAGCAGGAGCCGTAATATGCGTATGGTATGTGAGTTCATGTTCATCAATGACGACATTCATTTCTTCTGAAATTTCCCTGCACAAAGCACTGGCTGCTGTTTCGCCATCATCTATCTTTCCTCCCGGCAAATAAAAACATTTTTTGTTCCTGCTGTATGCAAGCAATAATTTTCGGTTTTGAATGATCAGTAGACCAACCGTTGGTAATTTCATCATATGCAAAACTGAAAATTAGTATTTCCTAACTTTAGACCTGAGAAATTTTTCCACGCTGTGGATATTGAAACGACACGCCAAATATGAAAAAAATCGCAGGGCTTTTATTTCTTTCCGGTATTTGGATCTATGCAACTGCTCAAAAATTTTACTTTCCAAAACCGGCCTTTTCTGATAGTATTGAATTAGCCAGGGCGATACCTCATCTTGCAAATGATGTCATCAAACATTATAAAGAAAGCGATGACGCGGATTCTCTTGGCAATTTATTCCGGCTGCAGATATTAGCCGGAAGATATTCAGAAGCAGATGTGACTTTGGATTCTGTCCGCTTTGCCGCCAAAGAAACGGACCC
>DASYSW010000702.1:0-5685 GCA_036002905.1 Chitinophagaceae bacterium | reverse complement strand
ATCACTTCAGCTTTTGTCAAAGTAGTAATGCCTCCATACCCTTCAAAATAATAGTGGGTAGCAATAAACCTTTTTACATGGCCTCTTGTTTCAGCCGGCAGATAATTTTGCAATACCCAGAAGTTGCGACTTCCTGATTTTTTGATTGCTGCTAAAACTTTACCAGGACCACTATTGTATGAGGCGATCACTAATGGCCAATCCCCGAATTGATTGTAAAGATCGCGGAGGTATTTTGCAGCGGCAACGGTGCTTTTGTAATAATTCTTGCGCTCATCATACTTGCCGTTTACCTTCAGTGAAAGATCTCGGGCGGTGGATGCCATCAATTGCCATGGACCTACCGCACCTACGCGAGATACTGCCGTTGCTTTTAATTCAGATTCCACTGCTGCCAGATATTTTAACTCTGTCGGCAAATGATAGCGCGTAAAGACAGAATCCATCATTGGAAAATAATGGTCACCTCTTTCCCTGATCTTTTCCAGGTCTTCTGTGTTTCCCTCATTGTACTCACGTACAAACTTTACGGCATGAGAATTCAAATGAATTTTTGGAACATCATTTAGTGTAACAGAAGTCAATCCATTTAATTCTACGAATGAGGAATCAAAGGCTTGCAGTTGACGGATGATGGGGTCAACAGTTACAGTTGTGGTTGTTGTGTCGGCAAATTGCTGGTCAGCTCCGTTCACAGACGCGATAATAGGAACGATACCAAAGCCAAACAAACCTGCTTTCACCAATTTACTCTTCAACATCGTTTTTACTTTTCAAGGGTAAAACAATGCCGACCCTAAGGGTTTGGATTCTTACAGATGATTCAGCATAGGAAAAAAGGAAGAGGATTTACACGGAAATTGGAAGAGGAAACTAGCTTACAGGGTTGCCGTGGGTGCGGACGTTTGGGCTTTTCATTTTCTTACGGAACTCTTGCTTGCTAATTAAAGAACGACTCCAAAAATACTCTTCATAACGTGCACATCATAGCGGTTTATAGCAAGGGAAATTACGAGCTATGCTTAATGAAATGGTAACCACAGCATAGGAGCTAAAAATAGTTTACTGAAAATTAGGCAGACTTTTTTGGCAGTTTCTTATGCGTTGAAACTGAGTACGTGAGTGTTAGTATGAATGGTAAGTGGCAAGTGGTGAGTAAGCTTAATGACTAAATGACCTTATGACTATAATTTGTGACTGCCGACTGTGAACTGTTAACTGTTGACTATTTATTTTTCTTTGAAGAAGAGTATATGGAACTGGATCCACAACAAAAGCAATTGATTTTTTAGAACAATCATTGACCTCTTAGGAAGCAAGAGCGTTGCAAAAAACTTCAGGTCATGGTTTGCAATGACATTGGGTGGAATAAGACCTTGTACCAGGAAACAAACTAACATTATCAGGCACCAGCGAAGATTTTTTCTTAAGATTTTCCAGGTTCTCATGAACGGGCTTTCGAAAATTTTCAGAAGATTATTTACTAGGTCGACATCACCTGCTGTCTGCTATCTCCATGCTTCAGTATCCATCTACAAACATGCCAATTCTAAAATCATCTACCGTATCAACTTAATGACCGGCTCTAATCTATAATTCCCGCTGTCTCCAACAATGGACTGTGATGCATCAAAATCAAGGATGAATCCATTGAACACCTCGTTCAGCTTTTTGTCAATGTCGATGAGAAGAGCAGCTGATCCTGTTGCGGGTAATTGCAGAGGGTAGGAGACACCTCCTTTTACAACCGAATTGTCGTCACCCAGGATAAACCGTATTTGTTTTAGCAAGCCTTGCGGTACATTATCATGGGCCACCTGCATGGTGATACTATCCTGCAAAAGAAAAACATTTACAATAGTATCCTTAGTATCTATCGGCACCCAAACCGCACTATCACCGATTACATTTGCTTCGATCTTCTTGATGTGGATATTTACCGAATCAAAATTGCTGGGGCTATCCATCAGGTAAAAATGAACAGGAGAGAATTTGACCTCTTTTTCCTTGCAGGAAAAAGTGAATGGTAAGAGGATAACGGGCACCAGCAGCAGGCTTTTCGTTTTCATAGACCGGATTGATGCTATTAAAGTTAAAAAGAAAAAACCTGGATCACCAACAACAAGGCAGGTGGGCTCACACTATTTTTTTCATTTTCGTAGTATTTCTAAGCATTCTTCATAAAACAAATTTCGTTTGTTACTTTTTAAAATGATTATAGCAGAAAACGCAAGTATCAATACGAATGCAGCAATGCTGAAATGTTACTCTTCATAGTATTTTACTCCATTTGAACTTAGAAATTCCTTTATAATATCAAGGTGAATGCAAACTCCTACATGCAGAAAAGGCTGGTTGGTGACTCTTAATTTTTTGCCTCCCGAAATTATTTCCCTGTTCTTCATATCGAACCCCAGATGTAGATGATTGGTCATATTTTGCATCCCGAAGATCAGACCCTGTTCATTAAAAAGTGGTCCGCCGCTTTGTCCTCTTAAACCGGGAGAGCTTAACTCAATACCTGAAATTTTTCCATCCGCTGATGCTATATGCCGGGTAACCATTCCATCAATGGGAAATCGCACAACTTTTGCTGGTTGAGAAGACCATCCTATTTTTTCTTCTTCTTCATTGTAAGTGAAGTTGGAAAATTCCGGGAATGGATAACCAAGCCGGCATAGGAATAAACCAGGCTGTAATTCATTACTATTTTTTGCAAAGACAGCGTAACCTTCATATTTTTTATTTGTAAAACCTTTCAATTTTAAGATAGCAAGATCTGCAGTTGGATGCTCTGCAATATCAATGGTGGTCACCTGGTCAACACAGTCAACAAGTTGGTATAAAAGCTGGCAGTCAATGCCGACTTTATCATAACCATATGCTTCCTTCAACTCCTTCAGTTTTTTATTATAGCTGCCTGATCGTGTTAATTGTTTCTTTTCTTCAACAAAGTCAGAATATCTTTTTGTGATCTCACCTGTTTGCCTCATCAACGATGATACATGCTTACAGGTAACGGCAACGGCATCTTCATTTACAAAGAAAAGGGTAGCTGCACCCGGTAAAATTTCTTTCTCGCCGTATGTGTTTGAAATAAAATGTATGGCTCTTGTGAAACCACCCACTTTCTCTATCGCTGTCTTAAACATTGAACTGAATTTTTATTGGTTAATCCTCCTGGTCACTATATGCCCAATAAATTCGCGGGAAATAGTACAGGAAACACTGAAGTAACTGTATTTGAAACTACACTAACTTTAATCACTAAACTATTTTTTATGAGGATCGTCTCCCTTCTTTTTTTCTCCCTCCTAACTCTTTCCACCATGGCACAAAAAACGCAAAAACCTCCGCTGCACGCCAGGAACTGGATGGCCATCACAGGTAAACCACTTTCTGCAAATGCAGGCGCCATGATATTTACACAGGGTGGTAATGCTGTTGATGCAGCATGTGCCATGTTAGCGGCAGGGTGTACTATGTGGGATGTATTAAGCTGGGGCGGAGAAACACAAGCGATCATCTTCAATCCAAAAACAAAAAAAGTAATTGCAATAAATGCCCTTGGTGTCGCACCGACTGGAGCGACCGTTGATTTCTTTAAAGGCAAAGGGTACGATTATCCTCCCGAATATGGTCCTCTTGCCGCTATTACTCCCGGAACTCCGGGAGGGTTATGTTTTATGCTTGCCGAATATGGAACCATGAGCCTGAAGCAAGTGCTTGCACCTGCCATGCAGATGGCCGATGGTTACCCGATGGAAGATGAAACGGCGAGAAGTATCGAAAGAAATAAAGAACGTATCAAACAATGGCCTTACTCAAAAACAGTTTTCTTGCCACACGCAGGACAACAATGGGAAGCGCCCGAAGCAGGCGAAATATTCCGTCAGCAGGATCTTTTACAAACCTTGCAAAAAATGGTCGACGCCGAGCAGGAAGCATTGAAAAAAGGAAAGAACCGGAGGGAAGCCATCTATGCTGCTTATGATCGATTTTATAAAGGAGACATTGCAAAAGAGTTCGTTCGCGGTTGCCAGGAACAAGGTGGGCTGATTACAATGGACGACCTGGCCAAGTGGAAACCAATACAGGAAGAACCGCTGAAGACAAACTATAAGGGTATTGATGTTTACAAATTACAACAATGGTCACAGGGACCTGCTATGCTACAGGCGCTGAACATACTTGAGAACTTCGATCTCAAAAGCATGGGATATAATTCAACCCGCTACATACATACTATTTATCAATCCATGAGCCTGGCATTTGCTGACCGTGATTTCTATTACGGTGATCCTTATTTTGCTCCTGATGAACCCATCCAGGGATTGCTCTCAAAAGATTATGCAAGAGAAAGATCGAAACTCATTAACTGGGATAAGAATGATCCGAAGATCGGTCCGGGTGACCCTTATCCTTATGAAGGAAAAACAAATCCTTACCGTGAGGTGATGAAGCAACGCGGATTTGTTGCTTACAACAATGCACCCATTGATGAAAAGTACCTGGATGCCTTGCATCGTGGCACAACTTCTATCGAGGCTGCTGATAAGGATGGTTGGGTCGTGAGTGTTACTCCCAGTGGCGGATGGGTACCTGCATGCATTGCGGGTCATACCGGTGTAGGCATGAGCCAGCGTATGCAAAGTTTTGTCCTCGATCCATCCATTGATCCGTTTAATGTAGTTGAACCAGGCAAACGTCCGAGAGTAACGTTAACCCCTTCCCTTGCTATGAAAGATGGCAAGCCATTTTTGGCATTTGCTGTACAGGGGGGCGATACACAGGACCAAAATCTTCTTCAATTCTTTTTAAATGTTGTTGAATTTGGAATGACAGTACAGGAGGCCGTAGAAGCACCTAACATTAATACCGACCAGTTATGGTTGTCACTGGGCGGAACAAAAACAGATGACCGCAAACCAAGACCCGGAAATATTTTACTCGATATAAACACTCCTGATTTTACAAGAAAGGAATTAAAAGCGATGGGCTACAAGCTAACATTCGGTGAAAGAACTTCTGGTCCTATCAATGCCATGTATTTTGATTGGAAGCACAGCACCATCTGGGGCGGGAGTAGTAATAATGGGGAGGATTATGGGATAGGGTGGTAGGCCCCGAGCTTAACTCAGGGCGACGATGAGTAATGAGTAATGAGTGGCCAACCCGACGGTTGTCATTCCGAGCAAGGAATCGGATAGACGGGGAGTATGGTCATGTACTCAGCGTTGGTACTACTATTAAACACCTGTTGTGTCACTCACTTGTACGTTCCGTATCCTATTCTACAAAGGCTCTCTTTCCTTCACACGCTTTCACAAGCCTTTAAGATTAAATCTTGGTGCCAGTTGGTAAATTGGATGCAATCAAACCTCTTGTTTTATGAAGCCATTCATCTTTTTCGTGGCCATTTGCATTCTTTGCTCTTGTAGCCGACGACATTCCAGTCATAATAATGACACACCTATTGCTCTTGAAACCAACAAATCATCATCTGTTTTTAAAAGAGTGCCCAGTGACCTGGTGGAGAACATATACGATCAATTAGTTTCTGAAACACCTGAACTGAAGGAACTCGAGAACCAGATTGAGAATGCTAATGATCGCAAAAACGATTCATTATCCGAGTATCAAAAATTCACAGACAAGAATGAGCAATATTATACTTCCGCCGAA
>DASYSW010000701.1:0-1841 GCA_036002905.1 Chitinophagaceae bacterium | reverse complement strand
TAACGATCAAACAACGGTAGCCTGATAGAGGCATTGGTGTTAATGTGAATCATTTTCATCCGGATTAAAATAACGATAGCCTAGTAGAAACGCAATATTGGTAGCGCAGCGATTTACATGGGCGATAAGCTCCGTAGTAGCGACATTTTTTTTGTGCAAAATATACCATCCCGATGGGGTTAAATTTCGTTGGATTGATGGATCATGAAGGAAATTTCAAATCTCAAGAACCAAGTGATCACAAAAAACTAAAGCCATAATTCTATGTTGGTAGGCGTTTATTTCTTCTGCCAATGTCCGACTGACAGGCGGCCAAAAAATTCAGTGCTGATGCGAATCATTTCCATTCTGATTAAATAACGGCAGCCTGGTAAAGGGGGCCATATTTGTAGGGAAGCGATTTACATGGGCGATGAGCTCCGTAGGAGGGAGACTCTACAATCCTGCCGTACCTTTTTCCCACTGCTTTGACTCGATATTGGTAATACGGTAATCAACCCTGACGCCACGCTGGCTGTCGGGAACTTTCACGGTGATAGATTTGTTGGAGCCAATATTTTTAAACGTAATGATATCTGTTCTTAATGGTTGCTCACTCGGTTTCATGATCTGCAATTCCACGCTTACTTCATCGAGTAAATAGTCGGAGTTATTAGACACGGTCAATTCAAGTCCACTGATGCCACCAAAAGCCCCACGTATGTAATTATTGCTTTGCACCGATACCATATCACGAAGGTCTTTGTGTTCAGTTTCAATAAACCTGGGCTCTGTCTTACTTTTTTTAACAGACGATGTAGAATTGTTCACGGAATTATTTTGCGAAGGGCTTGTTTCATTATCGTTATCCCTCACAACTTTGTTTCGCTCGCCTGTGTTTGGGTCAACCTCAACATTTTTTTTCTGATAACTCGCAACTTCATGGTCGGGAACAAAAGTTTCCCTTTCCTTTTTCTCATTGAGAACCGCTTTTGGAACTGACTCCATATTTCTATTCTTCTTTTGCGACTCAACTATCACCTGCTCCTGTTCATTCACAGGTTTCTTATTCTTGTTATCCTCCGTATTGTGCGTTTGTCGAACCATCTCCTTCTGCCCGGATGGCTGTTCCTCCTTTGCTTCGGGTTGGGTAATATTATTGTCTTTGTTGTCATTGTTGTCTTTGTTGTCCGCAGGTGTTTCGTCCTTCTTTTGCTCGGGCACTGTTTGCTGAGGAACCACCGTTGAAATGCTTTGCGATGCCTGCAGCGGATTCTTTCTCGTTTTAATGACATAGCCAACTGCAAATCCTGCAGCCAATAGTAAAACCGGTATCAGAACGGGCCTCAACTTCTTAAGAATTTCCTTTCTCCTGTTTTTTGTTTTACGCTGAACAAGAGTATTGATGTACATCTCTTTTATGTCATCCAGGGATTGTGTGTACTTTGTCTCAAGCCTGCTCTCGTCAGACTCCTGCACAGAAATAGGAGAATATATTTTTTCCTGTACCGGCTTTTGCTTTACCTGCTCTGTCTTAGGCTTGGGAAGGTATTGTTCATACTGAGGCTGATCGTATGAGATACTCTTGGGAGTTTCCTGGTAAGGTTCAAACCCATTTGTTTCCGGCATTGAAACGAATACCTTTTTTTTCGGTTCCGGTGATTGATAAGGCTTAGTGATCTCCGGAACTGGTTGGCTGACCTCTCTGCTTTCTACAGGTTTTTCAAAAATATTTTTTGCGGGTTCTTCTTTTGCAAAACTTTCATTGATGGTTGTTTGCTGGTATGCTTTTTCAGCATTCGCAGAGGCAACAGGCTCTTTTACCAGGGCCTCAGCTTCCGAGGGTTTTTTATAAAACCTAT
>DASYSW010000700.1:0-3193 GCA_036002905.1 Chitinophagaceae bacterium | reverse complement strand
ACTACAGCGTTGTCAACGACCCTGAATTGCTTCATCCATCTGACGCGATCGTCAGGATCACAATGGCTGGAATTTGTGGTTCTGACCTGCACGTGTACCATGGCCGCGAAACTGGTCTCGATCATGGAACAGTAATGGGTCACGAATTCAGCGGCGTTGTGGAGGGGGCAGGCAGTGATGTAAAGAAATTTAAAAAAGGGACGAGAGTTCTCAGCCCATTTACTACATCGTGCGGTGAATGTTTTTATTGTCGTATTGGTCTCACCTGCAGATGCGAAAAAGGAAATTTATTTGGTTGGGTGAAAAATGGGCATGGACTTCATGGCGCGCAAGCCGGTTATGTTCGTGTGCCGATGGCCGATAGCACCCTGCTGCCATTGAGTAATGATCTTACTGAAAAGAAAGGATTACTGCTGGGTGATGTTTTTTCAACGGGCTACTTCTGTGCAGAAAATGCACAGATAAGGCCAGCTACGGTGTACGCAGTTATCGGCTGCGGACCTGTAGGGTTGATGACGGTACTGGCTGCAAGACATCTCGGTGCCGAAAGACTGTTTGCCGTAGATGTGATACCTGAACGGTTGGCAATAGCAAAAAAGTTTGGAGCCATTCCCTTAAACGCATTACTAACCGATGTTAAGGAAGAAATCTTCAACAATACAAATGGACGAGGAGCCGATGCAGTGATGGAAGTTGTGGGCAGTGAGCAATCGTTAAAACTCGCGATCGATCTGGTCCGTCCGGGTGGAATTATTTCATCAGTTGGTGTGCACACGGCAAAGAATTTTTCATTTTCCCCGGGTGAAGCGTACGATAAAAACCTAACTTACAAAAGTGGCCGTTGTCCCGCCCGGTTTTTAGCAGAAAAACTCTTACGCGAAGAAGTACCGCAGCGTTATGAAATCGAAGATATCATCACTCACCAGTTTGCTCTGAAAGAGGGAGCACGGGCATACGACGTGTTCGATAAAAAATTAGAGAATTGTATCAAAGCCGTTTTAATGCCAGCTTGATCCTATCAATTCACCCCGCAAATAATCCATTTCAACCGTTAAAGGAAAAGCAAGCATCCTTTGCCCTTTACCTTGCGATTCTTATCGACCAATCAGCATTTATGAAAGCAAACAAAATATTAACAGCCATTTTGATCATCACCACGACCATTGTCGCCTGTCATAAAGATCCGGTTATCCCACCCGAACCACCCATCGCGGCAGCCGGATTGAAGGTAAAAGACATCAGCGAAAGAAATCTCCCTTCTCCCTATTATCATTTTGAATACGATGACAGCGGAAAAATCACGCTGCTCAACTATCAAAGTGGCCTCCGGATCTTTGAGATTAAGTATAATGGAGAAAATATTGTTTCAATGGAAAACAGGGTTGGTCCGGTCGGTGACATAAAGCTTGAATACGTATACGTGAATGGTGAATTCGTTGGGATTAAAGTAAAAAACAGGAATGGCGAGGTCGTAGAAAATTGTATTGTCAGCTACAACTCTTCGCACCAGTTGCAGGAAATTGAGTGGGACATAAGTGACGGCAGTACCGGCTTCCTTATCGAACAAACACTTACCTACAGTTACTATCCAGATGGTAACGTAATGGAAGTCGTAACGCATAATTATCCTATCGCCCCGCAAACTGAAGCAATCTATACTGACAGGTTTGAAAATTATGACGACCATGTAAATGCAGATGGATTTTCACTCGCAAACAATAGCACGCATGAACCGATATTACTTCCGGGCACAAAGATCCAGTTAAACAATCCGCGTCGCATCATTCGCACTGGAGACGGAATTAATTTTGAAATAAATTTTACTTACACTTACGATAGCAAAGGAAGACCTACAGTAAAAACAGGTGATGTCTTGTCGACTAATGGCTCAAACGCGGGTCAGCATTTCCAATCGCAATCCACGTTTTCGTATTATGATTGAACACGCAAATTACCATCGCTCTGAGGAAATTCGTTGATCAATCTGATTCAACAAACCAAATCGACAAGAAAATCTGTGCTCATCTGTGAAATCAGTGAGATAAACTTTTTTGGCTACGAGGGTATGCTCACAGATTACACATATTTTCACAGATTGCCCAAATAATTTTTGGTTAGCTTTATCATCGTTAACCTGATCAGTTTTTTTCGAATATTCTTTCCCTTATGTTAAAAAACTATTTCACCATTGCGGTGAGGCACCTGCTAAGACATAAATTTTTTTCCGCCATAAATATTCTTTGCCTCGCTATTGGCATTACGTTCTCATTGATCATCGGCATCTATGTGTTGGGTCAATATAACATCAACGCGTCGCTAAAAAATGTAGACAACCAGTACATCGTCAAAAGCAACTGGAAAGTGAAAGGAATGGGGCTTGATATTACAACCTTTGGCCCGCTCCCAAAAGCATTAAAGGAAGAATATCCGTCGTTGGTTGCTAACTATTACCGGTACAACCCGGTCACTAATGTTGTTTCAGCAGGTGATAAATATTTTAAAGAGGACATCGCCATTGGTGATACTGGTTTCATTTCCATGTATGCATTTCCTGTTCTCTATGGAAATAAACAGCATCCCTTTACTGATAACAATTCAGCGGTCATCACCGAGACCATGGCCATGAAATTATTTGGGCAGAAAGATGTGATCAATAAAACCATCAGCATTCTTACAACCCAAAATGACGCAAGGCAGGACTACAAAGTGTCAGCGGTATTGAAGGACATTCCATACAATTCAGTGACCAATCTTGTCGGCGATACGTACAGTGTGTATGTGCCCACCGAAGACAATCGGTATTATGGCGGTGGTGATCCTTCCACAGGATGGAATGCGGGTTATGAGGTTAGTTTTGTTGAATTACAACCGGGCAAATCGCCAAAGGATCTTGAAGTACCTCTTGGACAAATATTGAGCAAATACACGACCGAGAATGTTCAGAAGAATTTAACTGTTGAATTGGCACCTGTAAGAAGTTACTACATAAAAGAGCACGGAGGGTCTGTCCGCAAAATGACCACGATACTTTCGCTGGCTGCTCTTTTCATTTTGCTCATGGCGGTGATCAATTTTGTAAATATCAATATCGGCACTTCATCTTACCGGCTCAAAGAAGTAGGCTTGCGGAAAGTTTTTGGCGGAGCAAAAGCACAGCTTATTATTCAGTTTATTGCAGAAGCGATCATACTGA
>DASYSW010000699.1:0-6771 GCA_036002905.1 Chitinophagaceae bacterium | reverse complement strand
AAAAACAGGAAGGCAGGCTATAATGGTAACGTGCGGGCAGGTATTGATATGCGCGGAAAATTTAATGGCGGCGGCGATATAAACATACGGCAGGGAAAATTCAACTTTTTTGCAAACGCGAACTATAATCAAAGAAGATCTATCTCTTACGGAACGACTGACCGGTCGACTTTTTTGCAAACTCCCTATACAAACCTTCACCAGGAAGACAAAACTGTGAATAATGGACATTTCGCTTTTGGCCGAATTGGCATGGATTATTTCGTAGACAACAGAAATACTTTCACGATATCAGGGCTGATGGTGCGCGGCCATTTTAAATCGAATTTGAACAGCGATATTTTCGTGGACACGCTCTCAGGAGTAAATAAATCATCCTATACAAACCGCACTACCAACAACGACGGGCAGTTCACGAACAGAGCAGGAACGCTCAGCTATCTCCATAACTTCCCTAAGAATGGCCACCAGCTGACAGCAGATCTGAATTACAATAAAAGCAGGAACTCAAATTCAAGCCTCATTAATAACGATGTTTTTGCAGTTTCCGGAGGACCCCAAACATCGAGCAACCGCCAACAACAACTCGGGGGAGGAACGAATGAACAATTGGTGGTTCAATCTGACTACACAAATCCGATAAACGATAAATCAAAATTCGAAGCGGGTGTCAGGATGCAGCAACGGAATGTCGAGAGCCAAACAGAATTTGGTCTTGTTAACCCTGATGAATCGGTTACAAAGATCCCACCTCTTTCGTCGAATTATAGCTACACTGACCGTGTGTATGCCGCTTATAGTACATATAGCAGCAAAGTCAAAGAAAACTTTGGTTTCCAGTTAGGTTTACGTCTTGAAAGCTCCGACTATGATGGAACGATGCATTCAAGCGTGCAGGATGGAGTGGGTTTTAAAGACACTGTTAGCACCTATGGCAACCATTATCCTATTAGTCTTTTCCCAAGTATTTTTCTTTCTGAAAAATTAAAGAACAACCAGGAATTGCAATTAAATTATACGAGAAGAATCAACCGACCCAATTTCTTTCAACTGTTTCCGTTTACAGATTATTCGGATTCTCTTAATATAACGCGTGGTAATCCTGATCTTCGTCCTGAGTTCACCAATTCATTAGAAGTATCTTATCAAAAAACGTTTCCAAAGAATAACACCTTGTTGATCTCTGCTTATTACAAGGGCACAACAGACCTCATCACGCGGTACACTGCAACGGAAATGAACCCGATAAAAAATGATACCGTTTTTATAAACACGTATATAAATGCTAATTCCAGCTTCGTGGGTGGTTTGGAATTCACTGGCAAAAATAAGCCCGCTAAATGGTGGGACCTGACAACGAACCTGAATCTTTTTACATCAAAAATAAATACTGACGATACGATAGAAACCGCGGGCCAGATTTATAGCTGGTTTGCCAAGATCAATAACAGTTTTAAGCTTCCAAAAAATTTCACGCTTCAATTATCGGGTGATTACACGTCAAAAACTGTTTTGGCCCCGGGTGGCAGTGCGAGCAGTGGCGGTGGATTTGGCCGTGGAGGCTTTGGCCCGATGGTCAGTGGCAATTCACAAGGTTATGCAAACCCAACCTTTGGAGTGGACGCTGCACTCAGATACGAGTTCCTGAAAAATAAGGTGGCCTCACTTACATTAAGCGTAAGCGACATTTTCCGCACGAGAAAATCCGACGTATACACAGAGGCGAACGATTTTACACAGCATACCCTACGCACCCGTGACCAACAATTTTTCCGTTTGAATTTTGCCTTCCGATTCGGAAAGTTTGACGCCGCGTTATTTAAAAAGAAAAACATCAGGGGTGACCAGGAAAACATGCAAAACAGCATGCAAGGCGTACAGCAATAGTAGTGACTATTCATTCTCAGTATCAGGGCTATCTCAAAAGAAGCTTTACACAAATAGCCGGCAAGGCGGGAAGATGGTAAGTATGGATGCAATGGCGCTTGTCTTTTCCGACTTACCGTCTTTCCCGTTTATTTCACCTTTTGAGACAGCGTCTTTTTATTTTGTTCAAAGATTTCTTTCTTTGCCACTGACAAAATAAATCTTGAAAAAAATCTACTTCACCGTTACCAACGACCTGGTTTATGACCAACGGATGAATCGCATCTGCGGTTCGCTGGCAAACCACGCTTTTGATGTAGTGTTAGTGGGCAGACGATTAAGACATTCGCTACCGTTAAAGAAAGAGAATTACCAACAAAGGCGGATCAGGTGCTGGTATAACAAAGGCAAGCTGTTTTATTTTGAATACAATCTTCGCCTGTTTTTCTTTTTACTTTTCAGAAAGATGGATGGCATCTGTGCTATTGACCTGGATACGATTACTCCCTGCCTCACCATTTCAAAGTTGAAAAATATTCCGCGCATTTATGACGCCCACGAATTCTTTACTGGCCTCAAAGAAGTGATGACGAGACCCGCGATCAGAAAAATATGGACAAACATAGAGCAAAAGACAGTCCCAAAATTCAAGTGGGGTTATACGGTAAGCGAAAGCATTGCCGATGAATTTCACCGCCTTTACGGAGTAAACTATGCGACTATAAGAAATATTCCGGTTTTAAAACCGCTCGACAACTTACCCATCACTGAAAAATTTATCTTATACCAGGGTGCCGTTAATGAAGCGAGGGGGTTCGAATATTTAATCCCGGCAATGAAAATGATCAATCATAAGTTGGTGATCTGCGGTGATGGGAATTTTATGGACCAGTTAAAAGACCTAGTCAGATCCAACCAGGTGCAGGATAAGGTAGAGCTTAAAGGGATGTTGCAACCCGGCGAGCTATGGAAAATTTCGCAACAAGCAACCGTAGGAGTCGCTTTCCCTGAAAACATTGGACTAAATCAATATCTGGCGCTGGCAAACAAGTTTTTTGATTACATGCATGCCGGGCTGCCGCAGATCACCGTGGATTTCCCCGAATACAAAAAGTTAAACGATAAGTACGGAGTAGCCGTGCTGGTAAATGACATTGACCCAAAAACAATCGCTGATTCTGTAAACAATTTAATGGCCGATACTGTTCTATTAGAGCAATTAAGGCAGAACTGCAGGAAAGCCCGGGAAGAGCTGAACTGGCAACATGAGGAAACAAAACTGATCAATTTTTATCAAAATATTTTTAACTCCTGAACCGACATTTACATATTGTATGCCTTGACTCCCCATATCCCGCTAATTACGGCGGAGCGATTGACATGTTTGAGAAAATCGTTGCCCTGCAAAAATCCGGTGTTAAAATACATCTTCATTATTTCAAATATGGTGACCGCGGCAATAACGATGAATTAAAAAAATATTGCGAGAACATTTATTCTTACGAACGCAAAATAGGAGCAAAGGGTTTGCATGCGGGACTTCCCTACATTGTTTCCTCCAGGACGCACCAGGACCTTGTCGTCAATCTTCAAGAAAATGATTTTCCCATTCTTGTTGAAGGCATTCACTGCACGGGGATTCTGGATTCATTTGAAGGTAAAAAAAGAAAGATCGTTGTTCGCCTGCACAATGATGAAAGTGCTTATTATAAAAAATTATCCGAAAGCGAAAGACGGCTGTTTCCAAAAATATTCTTCTGGAAAGAGAGTAACCTTCTAAAAAAATATCAATCACATTTGCCTCAAAATTGCCAGTACGCCTGCATATCGGGAGCTGACATCGACATTTTCAAGGAGAAATATCATTTGCGTAATATTGATTTTTTACCTGCATTTGTTGCATGGCATGAAATAAAAAGCCTTGAAGGAGCCGGTAATTTTTGTTTGTATCATGGGAACCTGTCAATTCCAGAAAATGAAAAAGCAGCATGCTGGTTGCTGGACAAAGTATTTACAAAAATCAAGTTGCCGCTGGTGATCGCAGGGAAAAATCCATCAAAGCGACTCAGCAAAATGGCTCATTTGTGTCAGCATACCTGTCTTGTCGCCAATCCCAACGAAAAGGAAATGAATGATCTTGTTCAAAAAGCACATATAAACGTTTTGCCATCATTTAATACGACCGGGGTAAAATTAAAGTTGATCCACGCGCTTTTTGAGGGACGTCATTGCATAGTGAACGACGCGGCAGTAAAGGGGAGTGAACTGGAGCCTGCTTGCCATATAAGCAACAGCGCAGATAACATTGCATCTATCATTTTACAATTGTATCACCAGCCTTTCACGGAAGAAGAAATTCATCTCAGGAAAAGAATCCTTTACAATACGTACAACAATGCTAAAAATGCAGAAAAAATTATTGCATGGTTATATTAGCATTGTCGATCACCCTTCCTCTCTCTGTTCTTACCATCCTCGCAGGAAATTTCTGGATCACAATATAGTCGTGCGTGGCCATGATCACAGATGTGCCGAAATCTCTTGCGATATGAAACAGGAGATTCATGATCTCATCAGAAGTTTCAGGGTCAAGGTTCCCCGTAGGTTCATCGGCCAAAATTATTTTTGGAGAATTTAGCAATGCCCTGGCAATATCCACCCTCTGCTGTTCGCCGCCACTCAATTCAAATGGCATCTTGAATCCTTTTGATTTTATGCCCACCTTGTCCAACACGTCAGCGATTTTATCATCCATCATTTTTTCATTTGTCCAACCCGTTGCACGCAGTACAAATTTCAGATTGTCATTTACATTCCTGTCAGTAAGCAATTGAAAATCCTGGAAGACGACTCCAAGGGTACGGCGCAGGTAGGGAATTTTTTTCCAATCGAGCTTAACAAGATCGTAGCCGGCTACCCTGCCCTCACCATCTTTCAAAGGCAGTTCTCCGTATAATGTTTTCAATAAGCTGGATTTACCCGTGCCAGTCTTCCCGACGAGGTATACGAATTCCCCTCTGTGTACTGCAAGATCCACATCTTGCAAAATCAGGTTATCGCCCTGGTAAATGCTTGCGTGCCTGAGTTCAATAATTACTTCTGCCATTGCATTAATTGATTGTGCAAAATAAACCAAAGTCGGTAAGCATTTGACAAAAAGTTTTCAAGAAAAAGAAATCACTATATCCGGTGCAGCGCTACGCTATTCACTTCTGGATTAGCTTGTGACAGGCCTCAAACGTCCTAATTTCAAAAGCTAATAATTTCCCGGAGTCGCTACCGCAATAAAAAAATTTAAAGTTTTTTAACTAAAAAATTAGTTGTATAACTAAGAATTTAGTTATAGATTTGATGCACAAACTCAATACATGAAATCATTGACGAAGGCCGAAGAGCAGGTCATGCAAGCCCTATGGAAAGTGGAAAAAGCGTTCTTGCGGCAAATTGTTGATGCCATGCCCGCGCCGAAACCTCATCAAAATACGGTAGCCACCCTTCTAAAGATCCTGATCGAAAAGCAATTTGTGGCCGTGACTGTTTTAGGGCGTCATCATGAATACTACCCGCTTATCACGAAGGAAGAATATTCAAAACGAACGATCAAGCAAATAGTCAAAGGATATTTCGAAGGATCATTTGGTAATGTCGTTTCATTTATGGTAAAAGAAAAAAACATTTCCGTTGAAGAATTGGAGAGGCTGCTCCAGGAGATCAAAAAACAGAAAAATCAAAAAAAATGAAAAGCCTGCTGTATTATCTTATCCAGGTAATTGCCTGCTCAGGGATTCTTTTCGGCTACTATCATTTTTTCCTTCGCAACAAACAATTCCACATTTACAACCGTTTTTATTTACTGATTGCAGCAACAATCAGCATCCTGGTTCCCTTTTTGAATATTCCCATCTATTTTTCTTCCAGCGAATTAAACCCATCATTGGTATTAAAGACAATAACTTCTATTTCTTCGAATGATCTTACTGATCCTGTTCCTTTAACACATGTTTCTATAAAAAATAATTCAATTGGCACAGGAACCCTGGTATTCTGCGGCTATGTTCTTATTTCCGTTGTCATGATAGCCCGGATCATGTTTTCGCTTGCGAGGATCAGGCAGATGAAGAGAAAATACACGGTTCAAAAATTAAATACTATTTATTTCGTCAACACCACTGAACCGGGAACACCTTTTTCGTTCTTCAGGTGGCTATTCTGGAATCAAAAAATAGAACTCAAATCAGAGAAGGGAGAGCAAGTGTTCCGTCATGAATTATTTCATATTGAGCAGAAGCACAGCTTCGATATTCTTTACCTGGAGTTCCTGGCAGTCATTTTCTGGATGAATCCCTTTCTGCACCTGATCAAAAAGGAGACAAAAGTCATACACGAATTCCTGGCCGATCAGTTTGCAATAAAACAGGGAGCAAAGTGGGAATATGCCGAATTATTACTGATGCAATCATTAAACACAGAGCACCATTTAACAAATCCATTTTTCTATAACCAAATAAAAAGACGTATAGCCATGATTACTTCATCCCAGAAAACCAGCTACAAATACCTTAGAAAAATAATGGTATTACCTGTCGCTGCCATTATTGTTGCATTATTTGCTTTCAGCTATAAAAGCAAAAAAGCAAATCATTCATCCACTCCACTCGATAAACCGGTCATAGTTGTCATCGACGCAGGTCATGGAATGGATCCGACCGGGAATCACACGGGCGTGTCAGTGCCTGATGGAAGTTTTGAAGACGATATTGTGTTGTCAATTGCAAAGAAGATAAAAGAGCTGAACACAAACGACAGACTTCGAATAGTCCTGACAAGGGAAAACAAGAATATTGTTGATCTAAAAAAGCGGGTTGAGTTTTCAAACTCCCAAAACGCCGATTTGTTGATCTCTCT
>DASYSW010000698.1:0-7458 GCA_036002905.1 Chitinophagaceae bacterium | reverse complement strand
CATTGATAAATACAAAGCGGTCATTAATACCGATTGCTTTCCGAAGATCCTTTATCGGCTCGTGCTTTAAAACTTCAACGACTTCGGTTTTTTCCTGTCTCAACCTGTCGTTAAGCGATTCGGCGTGGTGCTCAGCCATTTCATTTATTTCTTTTACACCTTGCTGATGTGAGAGCGTCGGGATCTCAAATAAAGGGTCGAACAACAAATTGGACGGCTCTGATTTTTTTTGCGACGCCGCTCTGTTCCGGGAATAAACCGCATCTTCATTTTCTGTTTCCGCAGGCTGTCTTTCGATTTTACCTTCCGCTTTTCTCTGAGCCTCCTGCGAAACTGAGATATTGACTGTTTTTGGAAGCATGACGGCAACCTTTGAAGTGCCGAGGGTGAAATTGCCATTTACCTGCAACTGGTACAATTCGTTTTGCAGCATTTGAACGGTTACCAGCATTTGAGAAGGGCTGGCGTTTTGCTCGGCCTGTTCCTTTAATCTTGCAATGAGTACACGGATACGTTCCATTGATTTAACTATTTTTGAATCGCTGATCAAATGATTTCGGAAGGGATTCCACAGAATTTACTTTTGCAAACATTCGTTAATCCGTATAGTGCGATCCTTATAATTCGTGAAATCAGTGATTTAAAGTTACAAACTGTTTGCCAATAAGGACGCTGTGAATAATTAATCCAATCAATTTAACAATGTTTATTGAGCCATCTATAGTAGGCGAACGCCGGGGCTGGATTGAAGTTGTCTGCGGATCGATGTTCTCCGGAAAAACGGAAGAGCTCATCAGGAGACTAAGGAGAGCAAAAATTGCCAACTTGAAAGTTGAGATCTTTAAACCGGCTATTGATATACGATATGACGAATTGAGGATCGTTTCTCACGATACAAATGCGATTCAATCCACCCCCATCGACAATTCGCAGAAAATTTTATTGCTTGCACAGGGAGCCGACGTAATAGGCATTGACGAGGCGCAGTTCTTTGATGAAGAATTGCCTAAGGTATGCGACCAGCTTGCGTTAAGAGGTGTGCGGGTCATTGTCGCAGGCCTTGATATGGACTACCTCGGCAACCCGTTTGGTCCTATGCCCGACTTGATGGCCAAAGCGGATTTTGTAACTAAGGTCCATGCGATATGTGTCATCTGCGGCAATATTGCGAATTACTCCTATCGTAAAGTCCCCAATGATGACCAGGTGATGCTGGGCGAATTGGATGTGTATGAACCGCGTTGCCGGATATGTTATAATAAAGGAATGAATGAGGTCAATTAATCACATATTCACGTTATTCAAAAAGGACCTGCTGCTTGAGATAAGACAGCAGTATAGTTTTTATGGGGTACTACTTTATATAGGTGCGACGATTTTTGTTCTGTACCTCGCCATCGAATCGCCGGAGAGTAATGTATGGAATGGTTTATTTTGGGTAATTCAAATTTTTATTTCGGTCAACGCGGTGGCAAAAAGTTTCTTGCAGGAAAGCCGCGGTCGCATGCTATATTTTTATTCGATCGCAGGACCAAGAGATTTTGTGTTGGCGAAACTCTTGTTTAATTCTTTGTTGATGCTGCTAATGAGTTTGCTCAGCCTGGCTTTATTTAGCCTGTTCCTTGGAAGCCCCTTATTAAAAGCAGGAGCATTTGTCGGTCTCGTTTTGTTAGGCGGCTGGAGTCTAAGCCTGGTATTTACTTTTTTAGCAGCTATCGCCGCAAAAGCTCAGCAGAATGCCGCCATTATGGCAATCCTTGGTTTTCCCCTTATTATTCCTCAATTGATCTTATTGATGCGGTTATCGAATGCTACTTTTAGCGAAACGATTCCCATCCCCGTTGCCACAGTTCTTCTATTGATCGCGCTTGACCTCATGGTGATCTTATTGGCAGTGATTCTTTTTCCTTTTTTATGGAAGGACTGATTTCACTGACACCCACAATTCCTAAACCGTATCCGTGCAAATCAGTGTAGTCTGTGAGCACTTAATCGTCTAATCAAGCGTTCTCATTGATTTCACAAAGAACACAGATTTTTGAACCTCGCATTGTTCGTTAATTCTGTATCCTGACTCGCGAAAATTATTCATTATTAATTATTAATTATTCATTGTTATTTCCTCCTTATTTTTGCTGCGCTTTTTAAGAACGATTGCTGCCCGATCATTCACACTTTAAGAATGACAGGAGGCGATGTTTAATATTATGCGTAAATCCTGGTGGAAAATATTATGTGTGATCCTTCTTCTTTACACTTTCATTGGTGGTTTTTTAATGGATGTTCCCCGGTTACCCGCCTTGTCTGAAACAATTCGCAATCTATACTTCCACGTGTGCATGTGGTTCTGCATGATGATACTTTTTACAGTGTCCGTAGTGTATGCGATCAGGTATTTGCGCAGCAATAAATTAACCGATGACATTAACAGTCGTCACTTTGCCGCTGTGGGGATCGTTTTTGGAGTGCTTGGTTATGCGAGCGGAATTGTTTGGATGAGTTATACCTGGGCCGATCCGAACAACACTTCTTTCCAATCATTCGGTGCGGTGGCACGCGAACCAAAACTGATCGGGACAGCCATAGCCCTGATGATCTATTTTGCCTACATGGTTTTACGTGATTCAATTTCGGATATCGACAAACGGGCACGGATCACTTCGGTGTATAACATATTTGCATATGCGCTCCTGTTTCCAACAATTTGGATCATCCCGAGAATGTTGCCAAGCCTTCATCCCGGTGGCGAGAATGGAAATCCCGCACTTGACACCAAGGATATTGACAGCCGCATGAGATTGGTATTTTATCCTGCCGTTATTGGTTGGACGCTATTGGGAGTATGGATCACCACTCTGAAAATTCGTTTTAGCCTTTTAAAAGAAAAAAGACTTCTGCAATGAGAACGATAAAATACCTGTCTGCATTGATCATCTCGCTTTTGCTGACGCTTATCAATCACGCACAAACCGACACCGCAGAAATGGCTGATACCATGCGCAGTAACGGGCGTATCTATGTCGTGGTGGCGGTAGTGGTGGTGATCTTACTTGGACTGTTCTTATACCTGTTCAGGCTGGACAAAAAGATAACCAGGTTTGAGAAAAATGGCAGTTAAATGATGATAAGCGTTGGAGAATGGGTAAAGGAGTATCTGTAATAAAGAACACAAGCAATAAACTATTCAACTATTCAAAAATCAATATCATGTCGGACAAGCACTATAGTTTTTTTGAAAACGTAAATAAAACGTTTGACAAAGCAGCGGCATTTACAAAATGGGATCCCGGTGTTCTCGAACAAATAAAAGAATGCAACGCTGTTTACCAGATGAAGTTCCCCGTAAAAATGGATGACGGAAGAATTGATGTGATCGAAGCTTACAGGGTTCAGCATTCCCAACACAAAACGCCATGTAAGGGCGGGATACGATTTGCAGCGGAAGTGAACCAGGATGAAGTGATGGCGCTGGCCGCATTGATGACGTACAAATGTGCAATTGTGAACGTGCCTTTTGGGGGCGCTAAGGGTGGAATAAAGGTCGATCCTAAGAAATATTCTGCTTACGAGCTTGAAAAAATTACCCGTCGCTACACTGCAGAACTGATCAGGAAAAACTTCATTGGTCCCGGGACTGATGTGCCGGCTCCTGATTATGGAACAGGCGAACGAGAGATGTCGTGGATATTGGATACCTATTCAAGTTTAAGGCCCGGAGAAATCGATGCGGCGGGTTGTGTAACGGGCAAACCAGTGACGCAAGGAGGTGTACGCGGTCGGCGCGAGGCTACGGGTCTTGGCGTGTTTTTTGGTTTGCGTGAAGTTTGCAATATGCCCGACATCATGAAGAAGTTGGGATTGACGACGGGTGTGGAAGGGAAGCGTGTCGTTGTGCAGGGCCTGGGAAATGTAGGATATCACACCGCCAAATTTTTCCAGGATGCGGGATCAAAGGTTATCGGGTTGGCGGAATATGAAGGCGCTATCTACAACGAAGATGGGTTGGACATTGACGATGTTTTTGACAATCGCAGGAAGACTGGAACGATACTAAATTTCCATGGAGCAAAAAACTTTGCAAAAAATACGGATGCTTTGGAAATGGATTGCGATATTTTAATTCCGGCCGCGTTGGAAAATGTAATTGATGGAGAGAATGCACCAAAGGTAAAAGCAAAATTAATTGGCGAGGCAGCGAATGGACCATTGACACCCGAAGCGGATGAGGTGTTTGCAAAGAAAGGAGTCATTGTTGTGCCGGACATGTATTTGAATGCAGGAGGCGTTACGGTTTCATATTTTGAATGGCTGAAAAACCTGAGCCATGTAAGGTATGGACGCCTTGAAAAACGATTTACCGAAAACATGAATGCTCATATATTGGGACAGATCGAAGCAGTGAGTGGGAAAAAAGTGGATTCAGAGGAAAAGGAATTTATTCTTCATGGTGCTGACGAAGTAGATCTTGTGTACAGTGGTCTGGAAGAGACCATGATCACAGCCACCCGCGAAATCATGGAGGTATGGAAAACCAATCCTCAAATTCCAGATATGAGAACAGCTGCGTTTGTTGTCGCTATTAACAAAGTGGGAACCAGCTACGCAGAACTGGGGATATTCCCATAAAGCGAGAAATTTTCTTTTTTAAAAATTCGATATGAGAAAAATATTTGTTTTACTGTTTGCTTTTGTTTCTATCAAAGCATACTCCCAGACCGTCGATGAGATTGTTCAGAAATATGCAAATGCTGCCGGTGGCCTGGATAATTTCAAAAAAATCAAAACGGCGAAATTCTCAGGAACTGCCAGTGCCCAGGGAAATGATTTTCCACTCACCGTTCAAATCATAAATGGCAGAGCAATGCGTACTGATGTTGACGTGATGGGGCAAACCGTCACTAACGCTTACAAGGATGGCAAGGGCTGGAAAATTAATCCTTATGCCGGCGCACCTACGGCTACTGATGCCACACCGGAAGAGTTAAATGAGTTTAAGATACAGGGATCGTTGATCAGCCAGTTAATGGATTACAAAGACCACGGCTACAAGGCGGAGTTGCTTGGGCAAGAAGATGTGCAGGGAGCAAAAACGTACAAGATCAAGCTCATGACTGACGACAATAAAACAACTACTTATTTTATAGATGCAAATACCTTTGCGCTCGTAAAAACAATTGGAAAGAGAAACCTGATGGGCCAGGAAATGGAATTGGAAACACTCTACAGTGAAGTGAAGGATATGGGTAATGTGAAATTCAGCATGAAAAGATCGGTCATGTCAGGAGGTCAAACATTACAGGAAGTTCATTTTGACAAAGTGGAACTGGATGTACCTATTGATGAAAAAATATTTGACAAGCAATAAGGTCAATTTTTATTTTTTGAGGTTGTCTCAAAAGAAGCTTTTACACAAATAGCCGGCAAGGCGGGGAAGACGGTAGGTATTACTATGCAACAATACTTGCCTTTCCGACTTACCGTCTTTCCGGCTAATTTGACCTTTGAGACAACATCTTTTATTTCCACAAAGGCATTTGCTGAATTAGAGTTAACGCCCTGTCTCCTCTCTCCCACCCGTATGTAGAGTGACCATTGGTGATAACCAGGAATGAGACGGGAACGCTGATGTTGTATCGAAGTACTTGCTGCAATACAGCATCATTAAGACCGACAGTTGTTGCTTTACATTCGATCATCATCCAGGGACGATGGTCTTTGTCATACACAAGGATATCGAATCTTTTTTTCAATTCACCGAGCATAATTTCTTTTTCGATGGCAATAAATGCTGCCGGGTACTGCAGAGTTTGAATTAAATATTGAATGAAATTCTGCCGCACCCATTCTTCTTCGTTTAAAACAAGCCATTGCTTGCGAATATTATCAAAAATAAATTCGACATCCTTTTCTCTTTTGAGCCTGAAGACTGGTTCGGGGAAATTGACGGCGATCATTCTCCAAAAATAAATTTTTAAATTAGCAGAATTCAAAGAACAAAGGATGAAATCAAAAGAAGAGATCGTACACAATTGGCTCCCCCGGTACACGGGTGAGAAACTTGACAATTTTGGAAAATATTTCCTGCTCACCAATTTTAGCAATTATGTAGAATTATTCGCAGAGTGGAATAATGCAGAAATAGTGGGAATGGATAAACCAATGCCCTGTGCCACGGCTGATGATATCACTATAATCAATTTTGGAATGGGAAGTCCTACCGCCGCCACGGTGATGGACCTGTTGAGCGCTGTAAAACCAAAGGCGGTTTTATTCCTTGGCAAATGTGGAGGATTGAAAAAAAGAAACAAATTGGGCGATCTCATTTTACCTATTGCTGCCATACGTGGTGAAGGAACCTCCGACGACTATTTTCCAAAAGAAGTCCCCGCTTTGCCTGCATTCGCTTTGCAAAAAGCCGTATCAACTACGATCCGTGATCATGGCGTTGATTATTGGACCGGCACCGTTTACACAACGAATCGCCGGGTATGGGAGCACGACGAAGAGTTCAAAGAATACCTCCAGAAAATAAGGGCATATGCAATTGACATGGAAACCGCCACTATTTTCACAGTTGGTTTCTACAACAAGATCCCAACGGGTGCATTGCTCCTTGTGAGCGACCAACCCATGATACCGGAAGGCGTAAAGACAGAAGAAAGCGATAAAAAAATAACATCCGAATTTGTCGAAAGACATTTAAAGATCGGCATTGATTCATTAAAGCAACTTATTAATGACGGGCTAACAGTAAGGCATTTGAGGTTTTAATTTAAAAAAATAAACCTATGAAAGTTATTTTACTGGCAGTGTCTCTTGTCTTGTTAACGGCAAAAGAGACTTGCAAAGCAAAAAAAGGAAAAACGAGCTTCAGTAGCAATGGCTGTTATAAAGGGAAATTGGAAATAAAGGGCGGGTGTATGAATTATACGATCAGCATTACCAGTGAAAGTTTTGACACCTCTCTTGTGATGGCAAGCTGGACCGATGAAAATACCAACAGGGCTTATAAAAATGTATTTGCTCTCAACAGCCGCTGCACATTCCCTGACAATATTAACGCCGGTGATGAGTTTTATTTCATGATTGACAGCACATCTGTTCAGAATTGTGCCGTCTGCCTGATGTATTATCCTGTGCCGTCTAAGAAGTTATCTATAAAAGTTATTCCCAGCCCTTGTCAACCCTAGCTGATCTTTAATGAAGCCACTTTTACAAATAGAAAATCTCTCTATCGATTTCACTTCTGAAAAGAAGATCACTCACGCAGTAAAAAATATTTTCTTCACTGTCAATCGCGGCGAGATAACGGCGCTCGTCGGAGAATCGGGTTCAGGGAAAACTGTTACAGCGCTTTCTATTCTTCGTCTCCTGGCCTCTCCCCCGGCTGCATACGCTTCGGGCGAAATATTATTCTCGGAAGATGGCAAGAATGCCGAAGATCTCTTGCAAAAGAAC
>DASYSW010000697.1:0-3688 GCA_036002905.1 Chitinophagaceae bacterium | reverse complement strand
GGATTACACGCACCCCTTGAAAAAAAACGCGAAGATTGAAGCAGGTGTAAAAAGCAGTTACGTGAATACAGACAACCAGGCAAATTACTTCAACATGATCGGAGGCGATTGGGAAACCGATTACTATAAGACAAATAGTTTTCAGTACAAAGAAAATATCAATGCAGCCTATCTGAATTTGAACAAGCAATACAAAAAGCTTGGCGTGCAGGCGGGTTTGCGTTTTGAAAACACAAATTATGAAGGCCACCAGTTAGGAAACGCGCAAAAACCGGATTCTGCTTTCAACAATAGCTATAATAGTTTATTTCCCACTGTGTTTCTTAGTTACACGGTCAATGATAAGAATCAGTTTGGATTTAATGTTGGAAGAAGGATCGATCGTCCGGCTTACCAGGACTTGAATCCATTCCTTTTCTTCCTGGACAATTACACCTATGAATCAGGTAATCCATTTTTAAAACCCCAGTACTCAACTAATATAGAATTGTCTCATACGTATAAGGGCTTTTTGGTTACCACGCTGAATTACAGCAGAACCACGAATTTCTTTACTGAAACATTTGAGCAATTGGATCATGCTACCGTAGTACGGAACGGGAATATTGGATCGCGGCAGAATGCGGGAGTTAGCGTAAGTGCACAGGTACAGCCATGGAAATGGTGGTCGGCTTCTGTATACGGCAATTATAATTATAACGACTTCGAAGGTGAGCTTTATGGTGAGCAAATTCATGTAACCGCATCAAACGTTTTATTTAATGTAAGCAACCAGTTTAAGTTCAATAAGGGCTGGAGTGCGGAGCTGAGTGGCTTTTACAGATCAAAGGGAGTCGAAGGACAGATAGAAATTGAACCCATGGGTCAAATGAGCGCCGGAGTGTCAAAACAAGTTATAAAAGGAAAGGGGAATATTCGGCTGAACGTAAGAGATATTCTTTATACGAATATGGCGAGAGGGAAGATCAATTTCCAAAGCACACAGGCAACGTTTGAAAACAGGCGTGACTCGAGGGTAGCCAGCATCTCCTTCACTTATCGTTTCGGCAAGCCGATCAAGGGTCCTCAGAATAACCGGAAAAAAGGTGGAGCAGACGACGAACAAAACCGCGTAAAGGTGGGTGGGGGCAACTAATCAAAGCAAACTGGAGAAGGAATATTGAGGGTTCAGTATTCCTTCTTTAGTCTTAACGCTCTTTCACATCAAGGATTTATTAAGCAATTATTAAGTGTGGGTGCGCCGGGCAAGTGATAATTACCCTTCGTCACGTAAACTACGAAGTTTGTCATAATTCTATCATCAAAATGATCTGTTCACCCCATTTTTACATCATAAAGTAATAGCCAAACTGACGGATGAAAAAATTATCTACTCTTTTAAGTATAGCCATTCTTTTCTCTCTTATCGCACAGGCGCAAAATGGGAAGATCACGGGAAGTGTAAAAGACGCTTCTACGAAAGGCATTCATTCCGCGACGGTTTCTCTTCTTAAATTAAAGGATTCTTCCGTGGCAAAATTTGTTGCCACGGGTAAAGACGGCCAATATGAATTCCTGGGTGTTGCTGATGGAAAATATTTTGTGTCGGTAAGCAATGTCGGTTATGCGAAGGTTGCAAGCCCGCCGTTTGAAATTTCTTCTTCCAATTCTATAATAAATGTCCCTGTCCTGGTTGTCACTGAACAGGCGAAAGACCTGGGAGGTGTTACTGTAACCGCAAAAAAACCTTTCATTGAGGCCAGGCCTGATAAGACGATAGTGAATGTTGATGCCTCACCGACAAGCGCCGGAGCAACAGTATTAGAGTTGCTTGAGAAGTCACCCGGCATTACTGTTGACAATGATGGTAATATTAGTCTGCGCGGCAAGGCAGGTGTTATCATTATGATCGATGGCAAACCCACTTACCTGTCATCGACCGACTTGGCCAATTTGCTTAAAAATATGCCGGCCTCACAGTTAGAGCAGATCGAGATAATGACCAACCCTTCTGCTAAGTATGATGCTTCGGGAAATTCCGGCATAATCAATATCAAAACAAAGAAAGGAAGAGCAGCCGGCTTTAATGGTTCTATAATGGCGGGCATTACTACAAGCTTTTTTAAGACAGGAGATGCGCTGTATGTAACTCCTAAATCACAGAACAGCATCAATTTTAACTATAGAAAAAATAAATGGAATTTCTTTGGGAACTATAATCCTAATATTTATAACGGTCGTGGCAATTTGGATATTGAACGGAAATTTTTTGAAGACAACGGCAGCCTGTCAGGTTATTCAGACGTGGCCACAAAATTTAAGTTTGGGAACAATAATCACAGTTTAAAACTGGGAGTTGATCTCTTTGCCGATAAGAAAAATACTTACGGGATAGTAGCGAGTGCTTTTATGTTCAACGGACATCCCACCCCGGTTACGGTAAATACTCTTTCTGACGCAAACCATGAAACGACCTCAAGCATGGTTTCACTCACAGAAAACAGGATCGACTTCAACAATTTCAGCGGCAATTTCAACTACAGGCACGTGTTCGACACAGCTGGCACTGAGTTAACTGTTGACCTGGATTATATCGGGTACAGAAACACGTCCAACATGCTTCTTACAACGGAATTTTTTGATGCCGCCGATCAGCAATCTTCAGATCCATTATTATTAAAAGGTCATTTACCGTCAGACATAAACATTTATTCAGTTAAGTCTGATTATACGCATCCTTTTAAGGGAGGTCGGATTGAAGCAGGGATAAAGTCCAGTTATGTAAAGAACGACAATGTGGTAAATTATGAGCGGCTTGTTTCCGATAAATGGGTTCCTGATGCGAGATCAAACCATTTTATTTATGATGAAAATATTAATGCGGCCTATGTAACTGTTAATAAGCAGCTCAAAAAGTGGACTCTGCAGGGGGGATTAAGACTTGAGAATACAGTTGCAAAGGGTTACCAGGTCACTAACGACTCTACATTCAACAGAAATTTTACTAACCTTTTTCCTAATGCTTATATAACCTATACCATAAATCAGAAGAATTCATTGACTCTTTCCTTTGGCCGCAGAATAACGAGGCCAAATTACCAGGATCTGAATCCCTTTACCTATTTTCTTGACTCGCTTTCCTATCGCCAGGGAAATCCGTATTTATTACCACAGTTCACAAACAATATTGAATTATCGCACACGTTCAATGGAAAGATCATCACTACTTTGAATTATAATAATACCACTGACGTGATATCGCAGATATTCAAGCAAAATTCGCAAACGAAGATCGTATACTTCACGTCTGACAATGTGGCGAAATTTATTAATATGGGTATTTCCATTACAGCACCCGTGACCATTACTAAATGGTGGAATGCAAACTTCTTTAGCAACGTCTACAACAACCATTACAAAGGAATTTATAACGCTGAACCTTTAGACATATCCTATACATCGTTCACCGTAAATATCACCAATACATTTACGATAAAGCAGGGATTTAGTTTAGAGCTGAGTGGTTTTTACCGCGGGAAGGGGGTTGATCAATTGACCATTAACCAACCTATCTACCAGATGAGCATCGGCGGTCAGAAAAATATTTTGAAGAACAAAGCAACGATCCGCTTGAATATTCGCGATCCGTTTGCGTGGCAGGAATACAGGGGACTTACTGAATATGGGAATATTTACGCAAAGATCCATA
>DASYSW010000696.1:0-4155 GCA_036002905.1 Chitinophagaceae bacterium | reverse complement strand
GTCTCCCTCAAATAGCCCGTTTTAACCTGGTCTTCCATTTATGCGAACTTCCGGTAACTTTGTCCTTATAATTTGTACCAAATGCAGAAATTTTTATTGTTTGTCGTAATGGTATTTGTGTTTTCCGCCTGTAAAAAAAGCAGTAATTCGCCCGCCGGCACCATGCAGGTGAATGGTGTTTTACACTACGATAATGTGCTGGGTGGCCTGGGCATGTATTATATCGCCGATGGAAACAAGACGATGTTATTCAAGAATGAATTTGGCAATGACCCCCACGACAGTCTGGAATACAACAAGTATTATTTAACAGTTGGTTTAAACAGCACGTTAAAGTATCTCGATACCGGGGAGACTGGTTGTTTTGAAGGCAACCCCTCGCTCTGCGGATTTCCCGTGGTTCAGGTCGTGGATATTTCGGTCAGATAATCATTGTCTCCATTCCGGCACATTCCTGAAACGGAAAAAAATGTTTAAATTTGCAGGTTCTCATATCGGGGGTGCCTGGTATTGACAGCGTAGGTCTTTGAAAGTATAAGCATGTCGTGCGTTGGATAATTAGCACGTAAATCTGAATATTCAAATCTCAAATGGCAATACACAGTATGCCATGGCTGCCTAATCAGTGATTAAGTAGTCATTTGGGCCCTGCGGCAGGTTCGCCTGTTACCAAGCTGCACCGCCGACTCAAAACAAAAGAGGATGCTGTCCGTGAAGGCTGTGACGCGGGCTTAAGACGATACAGCTAAGGGAAGAATTGGTTTGTTGCCGTCCGGTTCTTCTTCGACAATCAATCAGCAAATAAGCATGTAGAAAGCTTTTGAAGAATATGTTTGGACAGGAGTTCGATTCTCCTCACCTCCACTTTTTAGTATAGTAATTATGTTTGAAAGCTCGTGAAACGCAGTGTTTACGGGCTTTTTGCTTTTTATGACCCACCGGATTTCACCGAAAAATAGCCTTGTTGAGGTGATAAATTCGGTGATAGTCGTTTTTTAAAATCGACTATCACCGAATCCTCTGCAAGAAATTGAAAATCAACATGTTCAAAAAATGAACATCTTGTTTTCAGGCAGGTGAAAATGTATTTTTAAACTTTAAATACACCGGAAAATGGGAGCAACAATTCATGCATTGTTTTTTGTAAAAAAAACTTTCAAAAATGCAAAAGGCAAAGTGCCTATCTATTTGAGAATCACTATCAATGGTGCGAGGTTCGAAATAAGCATCGGCCGTCAAATCGATTCTGCCAACTGGCACGCGAAAGTCGGAAGAGTCATCGGAGTGACAGATGAAGCGAAAACATTAAATAGCTTTTTGGATACTCAAAGAAGCCGCGCCATTCAATTTGAGCAGCAGATTTTAGGAGAAGGAAAGGAATTGACGATCGAAACGTTCAGAGAAAAGTGGCTGGGCATTAAGGAAAAACCAATCATGCTGGTGGATGTGTTCCTGGAGCATAACCGGAAAATGAAATTACTGATCGGAAAAGAGTATGCGCAACTCACCTATATCCGTTTCGAGACCACTCTGGCGCATACAAAGAAGTTCCTGAAGTATAAGTATGGAGTAGAAGATGTAGATGTGAAGAAGCTCGATTATGCATTTATCAATGAGTATGCCTTCTGGTTAAAAGCAGTCAGGAACTGCAACCAGAACTCTACGATAAAATACCTGAGCAATTTTAAAAAGATTGTAAACTTCTGTATCCAGAGTGGATTTATTCAACGCAATCCCTTCGTTGGATTTAAAATGGTAAAAAAAGAAGTGGTCCGGGAAATCCTCTCCAAGGAAGATTTGGAAAAAATGGCCGTCACTCCATTCCCGACGGAAAGAAGCAGCCAGGTCCGGGATATTTTTCTTTTCTGTTGTTACACCGGTCTGGCTTACGCCGATATCAAAAAACTGAAACGTTCTGAAATTGTGATCGGGGTGGATGGAGAACGATGGATTTTCACCGCCAGGCAGAAAACTGACACGCCATCTAAAATTCCGTTGCTCCCGGCCGCCCAGGAGATCATGGCCAAGTATGAAAACCATCCTATTTGTGTAAATAAGAACCTTCTCATGCCAGTACTGAGCAACCAGAAGATGAACGACTACCTGAAGCAGATCGCAGACCTGTGCGGGATCAATAAGGTTCTGACCTTCCACATCGCCCGTCACACGTTCGCAACGACCGTAACGCTCTCTAATGGAGTTCCTATTGAAACCGTGTCCAAGATGCTGGGACATAAAAGTCTCCGGACGACCCAACACTATGCAAAGGTTCTGGATTTGAAGGTGAGCCAGGATATGAACGCTTTGAGAGAGAAATTAGAAATTAATACTTGATTTTGGGATTAATCCTGGGCTGGAAATCCAATTATGGCCAGAAGTCCAAAAAAGGTAATGGCAATAATTAAAATTGTAATGATTAGACAAACTAGTCCAATTCCAAGTGCAGAAGATACTGAATATGTCGCTCCATTGTTTTTCAAATGGAGCCTTATTGCTTTACCTTGAATTATTTCCAAAAAAATAGTTCCGACAAGCACAAAAATAAATGGAATGCAATACTTAAGATTTGTAGATCCAGCAAAAGTGAAAAGCATCAGAATTATCATCAGAATGCTAATGAAATAGCCAAAAAACCAAGCCCCTTTGGCACTTGTTGGTTGGCCTAAATTTTTATAATTCTTGCCAATCATATATGTAATTGCAATCGGCCCACCAAAAAATGCCGCTATTTGGATTTGAATTTTGTCATAAATAGGTTCATTTAAATCCATGTTCATCGTCTATATGCTTTTTTTAATCTGCTTTAGGATTAGAAATAGGAAATATAAATCGCTTTGTTTTTGTTTTTTAATCTAATATTCCATTTTCATAATGATAATGTTCCTGACTCGCTGATGAAAATCGTTGTATAAATTCGGGTTTATTTTCAATTTCTTTTTTTGGTTGGAATAAGCCATTGGAAATCGCCCAATCATAAATACCCTGGTCTAAAGGATACAGCGTTAGGATGCCAGACAGATTATTGGTGCTGATCCATATCTCTGCAAGTTCTCTGTTAGTAAAGACTCCACTGGGAAAATTGCTATTGTTACCATTAAATATCCAAACAACCATTAAATAATATTTTATTCAGCTAAGATAACTTAAGAACATATACCCAAGTCCCAAAATATGAATTGTAATTTGGATAATACGAAATGTATTTTCCATTCACGAGATCTCTGATGCATTTATGATATGTGCCGTTTGCGGAAACTTTAGCCATTTTCATTATTCTGTTTCTGGATATTTCTACAGGATTTACTAAACCATTTTGAATCCAAAGCTCAAAAATTACTACGTAAATGCAAATGTGAGAATGAGTAATCTGCTTGTTTTGTTGGATGGAAATGAAAAACTCTGACATAATACTTCGTGTCATTTTTTTAAAATTTATAGGCTGGAATTTTTGAGAAGTTTTTCAATGTCTTCGTACCTGTAGTAGTGGATCCCTCCGATTTTTGAAGAAGGCAACTTCCCGGTTACTCTGAGACTTTGTAGTTTGGTAGTTCCGATTTTTAAAAAACTCCTGACTTCTCTACCTTTCCACCAGGGCTTAGGAATTATTTTCTCTGATTCAGAAAAAACTGTCCTTAAATCTGAAAGTAGTTTGATGCGAAATAATTCCAAATCTTCCCGTGTGATTATCTCGGATGACATAAGTTTAGTATTATGAAACAAAGTTGAAATTTACCCTGGTCGCGCATATTGCCAGAACGAAAGCAAAAATTATCAATTTGATACGGAACAATGATTAGTAAGTTATTTGTCTCTATTTTTGGAGCCACCTTCTGAATCACGTAGTTACTTGCTTAAGCTTATTAAGCGATAAAACGTTGCCAAATTGCAACGGGCGAGATGTTCAATTGTTACACAATTGGATCTCGCCGCCCCTGTCTCCGGAGTCGACGGCGGTTCTGAAAGACACTGTGAAGTGAAGCTCTTGAAAGCATTTTACCTTCGGCCGTCGCTCCCTCTGTTTAGGGAGGGCGACGGCCGAAGGAGGCCTAGGGTAACCTGGATAAGTCAGTTTTACATTCCTGCTAAAAAACGGATTGTCCTAACGACAATATAAAAATATAACTTCAACAAATTCAAAATCAGCAGCTTTATTTT
>DASYSW010000695.1:0-3615 GCA_036002905.1 Chitinophagaceae bacterium | reverse complement strand
CTGGCTGTTGTAATGCGGAGAATGGCTGAAATTTAAAAAACCGAGGCCTTGAATGATAGTCATTTTTTTGGTCGTGAATCAGAATAGCCACCAGTGAACCAGCAAAGTGAACCTGCACTCCCGCCTGATAACACGATGCCTTTATTGTAAGCTTTTTTGAGAACGGTATCGATTCCCTGTGCTTTCCAGATTCCCAGCATGTTTAATGTGTTACCGCCTCCCACTATGATGGCATCCATGCCCAGGATGAATTCCTCAAATGTCTGTTGGGAGGGAGACGCGCTTACAAAAGTCCTCATTACAAAAGGTCTTATAGGAAGGTCGACGCAAGCGGCATACCACGCGACTATCGCATATGGATTGTCCGCAGAGGCCGTCGGGATAAGACAAATCTTTGGGTTTGTTTTGTGAGTCAAGCTTGCGACATATTTAATAAAGAGCTTACTATCCTCAAAGGCGTCTCCTGCAACGAAAACGATCTTGTCAGTCGTTTTTGATGTCGTGCCCTGTCCCCCGGCAATTTGGAAAAAGGCAAATGCGAGCAAAAATATATTGAGAGATCTCATACAATACAATTAAGGTTGCAGGCCAGTTTTACGTTTGCTATTTGTGGCACACTCGAATTTAGTAACCGTTTTCACGTCCGTATAACTTTTATTAGATGCAGCCCGGAAACCTACTAGCGTACTCTCCCTAATTATACCATTCAAGTCCATTAATTAAAGGTGTCCCGACATAATCAATTTGTAATATTCTTCTTTTCTTACCGGTTATTGAGTAGGGAGATTTGTGTAGAAGTAATGGTGTAATAAACATAACTCCACCCTTCCTTATTTCACAATAAAGTGTTTCACGTGTGGTGATTTTCTTAATCTCTTCGCTATCCTTAAGTATTCCAAACCTATGTGATTTGGGTGCGATAAGTATCGCTCCGTTTTCAATGAAACAGTCGTCCAAATGAATTCTTACAGAAAGGCGTTTTGCCAAAACTTCTTTCGGAGGTATTGTATGCGGTATACCGCACTCAACAGTCCAGTTATCGTAACCTTCTGTTTCAATCTTCCTTTTAACTGCAATTTTTAAGTCCTGATGCCAGTCAAGTCCCCAATTATTATCTCGTGTTTTGTCAAGAACAAATGCATTTGTTGAGAATGTATCGTTTCCAAGCACCTGTTCCACTAAAGAAATTAATTGCGGGGAATAAGCCAGGTCTTTTATGAAAGGAATGGATGTTACCAGGTTGAAGTCGGCAATTTTTTGCTTACCATATTGTAACGCGTTATGCCTGTCTAGTTGCTCTATAATTTCATCGATAAAATCGTCGCTATAAAAGTGTGGGGCAATGAAAAATCCTTCCTGGGTAATATCGTCTTTAATATTTTCCAAAACGAATTGTCAATTAGTTGAACGGTATTAACCTTGTTGCGAATGTTCAATGCTTATCGCCAGCCCTTAAACCTAAGAAATCTTGTGACCAGTCGTAATAAAATCTTTTATTAATCAGCGAGGCCAACACGCAACCAGTTTTCATGACAGTCTTTCTGTATACGCTGTACTGGATTTAATCAATTGGGCCAGCGTCTGCAAGCTTCTGCAAATCTCTCCAGCAGTAACCACCGTGAAATTCACCATTCTTTGCAAACAATCTTTCACCACCCATTGCTTCGTGAAATTTGCATGATGGGTTTTCTGCAGTGCCAAACAGCACCATGTTGGAAATACCCTGGAGCAGAAAGCGCCTGGCGACATCGCCAATAAGTTTTCGACCGAGCCCAATTCGTTGATACTTTCGAAGGAGGTAAATCTTATTCAATTCCCCCGAAAATTCAGGAAGATCTGGATGATTATACGCTTTCCCTTTTGCGAAACCAACCAATTCTCCATTTCTATTTTCAACTACATAGCAAAACCAACTTCCATCCGTTACGCTGAATTGTTGTTGCCATTGCCGGTAACGAATTTCATAAGTTGGAGGGAAAAGGACAGTCCAGTAGGTTTCACGCCACGTCTTAACATGAAGAGTGGCTAAAGCGGGTATATCTTCTGCACGGGCTTCGCGAATTCTAAAAGTGGAAAGTGTTTCACCTTGTTTGGTGAGTAATCGTATGTTGGTGTGTTTCGATGGTCTCTTAAGACGCATTAAAAGCCGGTGCAATGAAATCATGAGATTCTTCATACTTCCAAGAAAAGTGAAGTGTTCCCATTAATATGTGGAGATTGAGGAAAGGAGATTGCTTATAACCTCTCAAACAACTTTCTCAACTTCTCTCTCGTCATTACTTTTTCCCAATCTTTTCCCAATGCATTTTCCCAAAGCGGTTTCATCCCCATCGATACATTGATCATCGTGTCAAACTGTTCATTGCTTAATCCTTTTGTAAGGTTTTGCGGAATATCAATGTTGTTCGTCTCTACCATGTATTTAAATTCTTTTACCCCTTCAGGATAATATTCTTCGAGTTTGTCAAAAACAATACAATTGCCAATGCCATGTTTGGTGCCGAGTAAATAGCTTAATCCATAACTCACCGCATGTGCGACGCCTACCTGGCTGTAGGCAATGCTCATGCCACCTGCATAAGACGCCATCATCAACTGGTCATCGCTTTCATCGTCCCACTGTTTCTTTTCGACAAAAACTTTTCGGCAAAGCTGCAACGCTTTTTCTCCATAGCTTTTACTGAATTCATTTAAATATGTTCCGTTTAAACTTTCAATGCAATGGATATAGCAATCCATGCCCGTATAAAAACGCTGGTTCAGCGGTGCATTAGTTGTTAGCTCGGGATCAAGAACGATCTGGTCAAAGGGAGTGAAATCAGAATTCATTCCGAGTTTTTTTGTGGGACCGGTGAGCACACACGTTCGACTTACTTCGGCTCCTGTGCCACTGAGCGTTGGGATACCCACCTTGTAAACACCGGGAAATTTTACAAGGTCCCAACCCTGGTAATCTGCAGACGATCCGGGATTATTCATCATTAATGAAACAGCTTTTGCAAGATCCATTGTCGATCCGCCACCGATTCCAATGATACCACTCACCTTTCCGAATTCATCTTTTAATTGCTGAGCCAGTCTATCAACGAGGGTTGTTTTCGGTTCATAGGTAACATCGGCGAAAACGACCTTATCATGTCCTCTCAACGGAATGCGATTGATTAGTGGCTTCTTCTCAAAAAAATGATCAATCAAAAAGACCATCGGGTCGTCGTCCTTACGATGTGGTTCAATGATTTCATCCAATTGATTAAAACTTCCGCGGCCATATACTACATAGCCGACCATTTTGAAATTTCTGAATTTCATATTCCGCAAAAATAAGGGTAAGGCCCTTACCACCCTCTCCACCCGTGTCGCCAGAGCTTCAGCGTCGGCGTAGGGGCGCATGTGGAGGGGCAGGGTGAGGAAAAAATTGTAACTTGATGAAGAGGGTTGTATATGAGGAACAGAATCTTTGGTTTGATCCTGCTTTCTTTCTGTACCAGTTTCCTTGGTGCACAGCAGGTCCTTTATTCTCCTTTTATAAGTAGCCAGTCCGAAACCCGGTTCCAGGTAATTGGAAAAGCTGGCAACTACTACTGGGTTCAAAAAAGCAAGAAGATTTTCAGACCA
>DASYSW010000694.1:0-11022 GCA_036002905.1 Chitinophagaceae bacterium | reverse complement strand
CCGGTATTCCACCCGATCCATCCATCATAATTATAATACCGGTACATCGTACTTGTTTCGTACAATGTGTCGGAGGAATAAACAGGATGTGTTTCATGCCACGCAGCGGTGGCAGCATACGTAAACTTGACATATGGATTTACCAGGGGGCGAACGAGGCCAGTGTAAACGGTCTCCTCATTCTGAAACCCGCTGGCATAATTCTTACCATAGGAAAGATAACCTCCGTACCAGTTGATGAATGATCCTCCAATATTCCTGATGGTATATTCTCCGCCGTATCCAAATTTGGGGACACGTTTATTGTCAAACAAACTTCGCAGTAATAACTCTTGCCCGGTCCCACCAATATTCGCTTCCGAAATTGTAATGCTCACTTTGGTAGTGTTGTGCATACGAAATGATCCTCCAATTGAAAGAACATCCTTTGTCAGCACAATGATGTCAACCGAATCGCTGTTTACGTTCACAACGCTGATATCGGCATCACGCAAATAAGGAAGATCGCGCAGAAATCTTTCATTGTCGGCAATGAGATAAGGAACAAGTTTCTCTCCTGGTTTAAAAAAGAGATTTTTCCGAACGACCGATTCCCTGGTTTTGTGATGGACATCGTTTGCCCAGTGGGTAAGGCGCGTTTCAAATTTCCTGGCTGTGTCATTGATTGGAGTACCAAAATCAAGTCGCTTGACAATAATATTCCGGATATATTTTCCCCGGTACCTGCTAAACAAAAGATCCTTGCGAACCGGTGCAGTGGGTGACGCTGGTTTATCAGTCATTAAATTGCGGGCTAGTTTTCCAACCAATCCTTTTTGGTGCATCAGGAAGCTATCAACCTTATTTACCGATGAATCAGTCTGTGCAAATGCATTCATGATCAACAGGGAGAAAAAGACTAGGATGATAAATTTATTCATCGGTGTTTTTGATCACTAACATATAATTCAAATTAGATACCTGATTAGCCATGACTCCAAAATCTGTTGCGAATGAGTTATTCAGCGGTGAAAAGTCCAACAAATTAAGAACAAAGTTATAGAACATGACGTTGACCCAGAATTCATGTGGATTTTATTCCACTTCTGTTTTTGTAAAAGATGCTTCGCTCATGATCGAAATCCAACCTGATTTTGATTTAATCAGCAACTGGTTGAAAGAAATTTTTAGCAATTCTCCATGATACAAATCACCATCAGTGACTATTTGTTAACCACTCTAAATCTGTTTTTAATTTTCATTTTGATTCGATATAAAAATAGTATTGAATCCTTTATACGCTAGCAATCTTCTGTTAAAATCAATGATGGCATGAACTTTTATTTACTAGGCTATAATGTAATAAGCGTAACACATGATTTCATGTTTTGCCAACGCCCTACCCTATTGTTAAACTCCCTACCCTATTGTTAAACTCTAAACAAAACAAAATGAAAAGAAAGACAATCCTGTTGCTCACAGTTTCTCTAGCCATCGCAGCAACGGTTTTCTCACAAACTAATCGTATTTCGGGAGGAATAGTTGCCGGCGCAAATTACTCCTACATAAATACGAGCGATGAAATCACGGGCATTAACTATGATTGGAAATGGAAATTCGGACCTGCAGGCGGTATCTATTTGAACATTCCCTTCGGAAATACTGTATCGCTTCAACCAAATTTACTTTACTCTCAGATGGGCGCAAGGTATTACACAACGGACAACACGGGGACATTAAAGTGGACACAAAATCTTGGATATTTATCTGTACCTGTTCCTCTGAAGATAAATGCAGGGAACTCAGTTGCTTTCCTGATAGGCCCCCAAGTAGATTTTCTTGTGGGAGCAAGCGTTAAAGATGCTTCCGACAATAAAGTAAAAAATGAAGATGATTTCGACCAGGTTGATATTGCTGGCACCGGGGGTATTCAAATAATGCCAAATGCCCCGGTTTCACTTACCGTGAGGTATATGCATGGTTTCAAAAATTTGATGAATAATACGTCAACGGCCTCGAATCCAAATGAAGTCTCATCGACAGTTACAAATGCTCACAATAGTGGCGTGCAGGCAACGCTAAATTTCCGCTTGTTTGGTGGCAAGCAAAAAACAGTTGCGGTAACAACGCCAGAAGTGCCCGTATTAGTTGACACAGATGGCGATGGTATCTATGACAATGTTGACAAATGTCCCAACACTCCGGGTGTCGCCAAGTACAATGGCTGCCCCGTTCCCGATTCAGATAATGACGGAATAAATGATGATGAGGACAAATGTCCGACGGTTGCTGGATCAGCAAAATACAATGGCTGCCCGGTTCCTGATTCGGATAATGACGGAATAAATGATGATAATGATAAATGTCCGTCGGTACCAGGTGTCGAGCGCTATCACGGTTGCCCCGTTCCTGATTCTGATAATGACGGGATAAATGACGAAGAAGATAATTGCCCCAACATTGCCGGTACTGCAGCCAATCATGGTTGTCCTGCAATCGATGCAAGTACACAAAGCAAAGTTGACATGATGGCAAAGGGAATTTCCTGGGCTCCTGCAAGTGGTTTCATACTGTCAAGTACTTCGAAAAAGGCATTGGATCAAGTTGCAAATATGCTAAAAGCTGATGCGAATTTGAAGGCAGCAATTTCCGTGCACACTACAACCGCTGACAAGGATAAATCATTAAGTCAGAATCGTGCTGATGCAGTGAAGGAGTATCTCATGAGTCAGGGTGTCAAGGAAAGCCAAATAGAAGCTACTGGTTATGGTGGAGAACAACCAATTGGAGCCGGTGCGAAAAATCAAAGAACAGAGATCAAATTGCATTATTAAATTAATATCCATGCGAATGAAAAATGAAAGCGTCCCGACAGGTTGGGACGCTTTCATTTGATCGTAATCCGCAAACGTTTGATATTTTTTAAGTTGATGTCCCCTACAGCGAAAATGATGGTTATTGAAAATCGGGCCGGCGTGGAGATGAATTGAATAAGGCTTTTTGCCTATTTTTTATTTTGTCAAGTGGAGCTAACTTGAATTGTCATCATTTTTTACGCATCAATTTAGGTCCCGGAATTTTTTCCGGGATTTATTTTAGAAAAAAATCCCCGCCAATATCGAGACATTGACAGGGATTGAAAATTCTTTGATAGTCCAATTAAGCTCTTTTTCTTTCCGGCGTTTTACGTTTTGCTTTTTTCAGCGCCGCATCGATTACTTTGCTTAAATTCTCGAAACTTGGTTTTCCTGTAAAAAGCTCTTCATTAATAAAGAATGTAGGCACATCCTTTACACCGCGATCAATGCCTTCTTTAAGATCATCCTGCACCTGCCATCCATATTTGCCATTTACCAGGTCTTCCAGAAATTTCTTATTGCTGATGCCCGCTTCCCTCGAGTGCAACTTTAAGCTCACTGTACCTAATTGCCGGCGATTTTGAAATAAAACATTATGCATTTCCCAGAACTTACCCTCCTGGACTGCAGCCACAGCTGCCTCACTCGCTTTTAAAGCGCGCTGATGGATCTTTGTCTGCGGAAAATGACGGAAGTTAAACTTTACTTTTCCATCATACTCTTCGAGCAATTGTTTTACAACCTCGTTTGCTTTAGCGCAAGCCTCACTTTCGTACTCCCCGAATTCCATTAAAGTTACGGGGGCATCTTCATCACCAACAAATACGTCTTTGGGTTCGATGATTACTTCAATCTCTTTTTTAAATGCCATGGTTAATCTTACTCCTTTCCCCGACCTGTCGGGGACTTTATGAAGTAGCCTTCTTTGATTTTTCTTTTAAAGAAGTTTTTATAGCCACTTCGTTTCTAAATACGACTGTATTGTCAAAAACATCAACCAGTACAGGCTGGGATTTGTCAATTTCGCCCGCCAAGATACGCCTGCTAAGTTGATTTACGATTTCTTTTTGGATGAGCCGCTTCAGGGGCCTCGCACCGAATTGAGGATCAAAGCCTTGCTCAGCTAAAAAATCTAGCGCATAATCGCTGAATTCGAGCTGGATTCCGCTTTGAGCCACAAGCCTTTTCAGGTTGTTCAATTGGATATTTACAATGGCCCGGATCTCGGTCTTCATCAAAGGTTGGAACAAAATAATCTCGTCAACACGATTCAAAAATTCTGGACGAATGGTTTGACGTAGCAGATTCATTACCTCCACCCTTGTTCTATCAACAATTTCCTCCTTATTTCGTTCAGTAATATCTTCAAAATTCTCCTGGATGATGTTACTACCCAGGTTGCTGGTCATGATAATTATGGTATTACGAAAATTCACCACGCGACCCTTGTTATCCGTTAATCGGCCGTCATCCAGCACTTGCAGCAGAACATTCCACACATCCGGGTGAGCCTTTTCAATCTCATCCAATAAGACTACACTATAAGGTTTACGCCGCACTGCTTCCGACAACTGACCACCCTCGTCATAACCAATATATCCTGGGGGTGCGCCCACCAAACGACTTACGGTGTGTTTCTCCTGGTATTCGCTCATGTCTATCCTGGTCATCATACTTTCATCATCAAACAAATACTCAGCGAGAGCCTTTGCTAGCTCAGTTTTGCCTACGCCCGTCGTCCCAAGGAAAATAAACGAGCCAATTGGTTTCTTCGGATCATGCAAGCCGGCCCTACTCCGACGAATGGCATCAGCTACTGCGGTGATCGCTTCATCCTGTCCAATTACTCTCTCATGGAGATGCTGTTCAAGCTGAAGCAATTTATCTTTCTCACTCTGCATCATTCTTGAAACAGGAATACCGGTAGACTTCGCCACAGCTTCAGCAATGTCCTCTGCGTCTACCTCCTCTTTCATGAGCCGTTTGTCGCTGATAGATTCCAACTGCGAGCTATACTCATTAATCACCTTTTCTTTCTCTTTTATTTTTCCATAGCGAATCTCTGCTACCTTCCCGTAATCACCATTTCGTTCGGCCTGTTCTGCTTCAAGTTTTAATTGCTCTATCTCTGCTTTTGCATTTTGAACTCTCTCAACCAGATCCTTTTCTTCTTTCCATTTAGCCCTAAATGTATCCCGCTCAACAGAAAAATTAGCTATTTCCGTATTAAGCTCTTTTAATTTATCCTCATCGTTTTCTCTTTTTATCGCTTCCCTTTCAATTTCCAGTTGACGGATCTGCCTTTCGAGCTTGTCCAGTTCTTCAGGCATGCTATTCATTTCCAGGCGGAGTTTGGCCGCACTTTCGTCGATGAGGTCAATGGCCTTATCCGGCAAAAACCGATCGGTGATATACCTGTTGGATAACTCTACGGCTGCAATAATCGCTTCATCTTTTATGCGAACATGGTGATGTGTTTCGTACCTGTCTTTTAAACCGCGCAAGATTGAAATAGCATCTTCAACAGTGGGTTCATCGATCATTACTTTTTGGAAACGACGTTCGAGAGCCTTGTCCTTTTCAAAATATTTTTGATATTCATTCAAAGTTGTTGCACCCACTGCTCTTAATTCACCGCGAGCCAATGCAGGTTTTAAGATATTCGCCGCGTCCATCGCTCCCTCGCCTCCTCCAGCCCCGACAAGAGTGTGTATCTCATCAATAAACAAGATGATCTCGCCGTCGCTCGTGCTTACCTCTTTAATTACGGCCTTTAATCTTTCTTCAAATTCACCTTTATATTTTGCGCCTGCAATAAGCTGGCCCATATCAAGCGCGTAAATAATTTTCGATTTTAAGTTTTCCGGCACGTCTCCATTTACAATTCGCATGGCCAATCCTTCAGCAATGGCAGTCTTACCAACGCCGGGTTCACCGACCAGTATGGGATTGTTTTTTGAGCGCCGTGAAAGTATGTGTAACGTTCTCCTGATCTCTTCATCGCGTCCAATCACCGGATCAAGTTTTCCCTGCCTTGCCAGTTCATTTAAATTTCTCGCGTATTTATTCAGCGCGTTGAATTCCTGTGTCTGTGTTTGAGAAGTTACTTTTTCACCTTTTCTCAATTCTTTAATCGCTGCGATCAAGCCCTTTTCAGTAAGCCCTGCGTCCTTTAACAATTTCGCTGTTGCATCATTACCCTGCACAATGGCAAGTAATAAGTGATCGGGCGTTACAAATTCGTCACCAAATTGTTTTAACGAAGCACCTGCACGTAACACGATGTTGTTGGCGTCCCGGCTTATGGATTGAGCGGCATCACCGGAGGTTTTCGGCAACTTGCTTATCAATTCATCAAGACGAGACTCAACGAGGTTAAGAGTTACATTATTTTTCTTCAGCAGATATTCAACAGCGGAATCCTCCTGTTCGAGCAACGCTTTTAATATATGCTCAGATTCGATATTCGGATTTTGAGCATTAAAAGCAACCTGCTGTGCCTGCTGAAATGCTTCTGCCGCCTTTATAGTGAAATTTCCAAGGTTCATATGCTTTGTTTCGTATTGTTAAGTTTTAGTTATTCCGAGGGCCAAAAGACTCTTTTGGAGAAACCCCCCGGAGACTGATTTGTCGAATACATTGCTCTCGGACATGATAGAGTTCCCAGAGCCGATTATATAGAAATTCAAATAACTTTATCCATAATCGCAAATCGCAATCCAAGCCACAATTCACGTAACAATGACATATAAAAACTCTTTTACCTGCATCAAAGGCATAAATTTATTTGCTGTCCTGTTATTATTACAGTCTGTTTTACAATCCGTTGTTGCACAGAAAAAATCTGATATTGGGCAACAAAAATTCCCCGAACTGGATGACATCATTACCCAACAACAAAAACTCCTAGGAAAAGATTTTGTAGTGATGCTATGGAAAAAAGATGACACCCTTGTTTACAAAAAGGAACTGGGTGATTTTAACAGCAAAACTCAAGCCCCGATCGCCAGTTGCAGCAAATGGTTAACAGCAGCGTTAGTGATGACCTTCATTGACGAAGGTAAACTATCGTTGGATGATAAGATCACAAAATGGCTGCCTGAATTTGAAAAATATGGAAAGAATTATATCACCATTCGAACATGTTTGTCCCATATGACGGGCATCAAGTCGGAGCCTATTAGCCTTTTAAAATTACTCGAGCGGAAAAAATTCAGCAACCTTGAAGACGAAGTAAATTCCTTTGCTGCGAAAGACATCCAGGCTAATCCTGGCGACGAATTCAGGTATAGTAATATCGGGCTGGACATTGCAGGAAGAGTATTGGAGATCATCAGTAAAAAAAGATTTGACGTGCTGGCCAGGCAGCGGTTGTTTGTGCCGCTGCAGATGCGAAGAACGAGTTTCAGCTCTCTTGATGGAAGTGCAGTTAATCCATCAGGTGGGGCTTATTCATCTCCTGATGACTACATGCATTTTTTAATCATGCTTATGAACAAAGGTGTCTACCAGGGAAACAGAATTTTAAGTGAGAAAGCTGTTAATGACATGCTGACAATACAAACGACTCTCGGCCAGATCAGGTATGCCCCCAAAGCCGCCGAAGGGTATAATTATGCGCTGGGCGCCTGGGCCGCGGAAGCAAAAGATGGAAAGGCAACAGCCGTTACGAGTCCGGGTTTGTTTGGCTCCTGGCCAATGATCGATTATTGCCGCGGTTATGCATACTTGTTTTTTGTAAAAGACTTATTAAGCGAAGACAAGGCTGATGCGCAAATGGAGATCAAGGCAGCGATCGATGAAAAGTTTCCGAGTACCTGCAAATAGAGTTGTAGATTCGTCAGAAACTTTTTGCCATGTACGAAAATAAGAGCGAACCCCTTGCTTCGACGATGGTTTATTACAAACGCATTGCCGGCAACGCTTTCAGGATATCTTTTTTACTTTTCCTTATGCTTTTAATAGGCACGGTCGGTTACCATTGCGCTACCGATCCATTCACGGCGTGGCTTGATGCCTTTCACAACGCCTCAATGATCTTAAGCGGCATGGGACCCGTTATAACAAGCTGTTTTACCGCGGGAGGAAAAATATTTTCTTCTTTGTATGCGTTATTCAGCGGAATCGTTTTTGTGGGCGCCATGGGATATATTTTTGCCCCGGGTATCCATCGAATTTTTCATAAACTTCATTTGGAACAGCACAAAAAATGACTAATTGGTTTCCTTTTTTATAAACACAATTTTGTTGCGGTCCGCTTTATAAATCGAATCGTAGTACTTGACCAGGTCCGCATAGTCTTTCACTGGAAATGTCCCGCTATATTGTTCGCGAAGACGATAATAAAATATCTTATTACCAACCAGCTTAGTTGTGCTTGAATATTTGCCAAACTTTGTTTCAATCTTTACGGGCTCAGGAGAAGATTCGATCTCATAGCCCTTGGGAATTTCGATCTCTACAGAATCAATATATCGAGACTCATCATGAAGAACAATATCATATTTCCTTTCTTCGTCCGATTTTAATTTAAGATTTGATCTGCTCATTACGTTTGGAGTAATGAACAGGCGCTTACCGGTGATGCTCGCATAGTTGCTTACATAGAGATCAAGCTTTTCCTCCACTTCCGGATTCATTGATTTATGTTCCTTGTAATCGAATTTATCGAGTTCATAGGTTGGGAAGTCCAGTTTCTTCTGAAGATATTCTTTCACCTTGTCCTTGGAAAGATAGTTGATCATATCATGAACATTATCTTGCTGTAATCCCTCATAGGTTGTGTTCACTTGTACTGTCAACGAAGCGTCATCAGTTAAAGTGGCCTTTAGTTTGCGCACCTGGAGATTATCTTTTAAACCGTATCTGGGTGTGTGTACAAGTTTGCCCCCACCTTCCTCAACCGCCAGTGCGTACCTGTCGGCAGTAAATGCGCTCAGGTATCCTGCAGATAGCGTTTGGCTCGTGCATTCCAGCCACACAGTGTCTTTTTCAAGCGGGACAAATAAAACAACATGATCGAACTGGTTGGAAGGAAAATCATCGGTCATATATTTCTGATCCTCTCCTGCTTGAATCAAAGTATAGTCAGAACGAACGCCGGCTTCTTTTAAAAGACTAAACATGTAATTGGAAAGAGCCTTGCAGTCTCCGTATCCTTTTTTAGCAACTTCGGTAGCATCGAATGGTTGCCAGCCGCCAATTCCAAGTTGTATACTTATGTACCTCGTGTTTTTTTGCATATACTCGTACAGGATGTCCACCTTTTTCCTGACGTCGGTAATACCATCCGTAAGCTTATGTACTTGTTGTTTGACATTGTCGGGCAGGTTGTCCCGGCCGGATTTTAACGCATATAAAAACTTTCCATAGTCCTGCCACGTGTTCATATTCCCTTTGTAATCTCCGAGTTGGAAATCTGTAGGACCGGTTATTACCACAGTTGTCAATTCGTGCCAGCGCGGGCAAACAGTTTCTTTTACTATTGCGGGCATATTAGCCGCACTCCATGACGTTATCTTCTTGTTTTTTTCAGTTGTGATCGCCGGGCTCCCGGTATAGTTGAATTGTTTATACCTGAATTGATAGTCAGGGGCACAAATAATAGAGAAATGGCTTTGCTCTACAGATAGTTTTTCACCGCCGGCCGGGACCCAATCTGGAAAAAACATGGTGTGATTATAACGAATCTCAATATCGTACTCGACGGTATAAGGATAAACGCGATAGTAAAAATTATGCGCCTTGATACGATTATCCTCCACCAGGCTGCTTTCGCCGGTACCGCTGAAATCCTGGAGATCTTTAAACTTCATCTTCTTTAACTGCTTACCATTGGCGTCGTACAGGTATCCTTCAACCGAGTTAATTTCGCGAAGCTTGTCATAATATTCTGCAAACTGGGCCCATTTATCACCGTTTTCATTCAGTATAGTAATGACATAATGATTCGTTTCAACAGCATCTTTTGTGGAATGTATTTCGAATTTAATCTCCTCAAACCTCAACACAGCATTTGCATTTTTTATCAAGGAGGGAGAAATTTTCGAAACCGCATATTCTCCATCGCCTGCATAAAGGCAACTACTGCAAGCAACAACAATCAGTATCAAGAAGATTTTTTTCATAGAATCATTTTTTCTTTTTCAAGACAATCTGCTCATTTTGTTTTTTAACAACCAGGTTAAAAAACTCCCGCAGTAGGTCATACTCGGCCGGTTGATAATATGCCCTTTTCAATTGTATTCTTGACCGCATTGAAATTGTACCATTGGACTCGGTAACAATATATTCAAACTGGCCATCACCGGCATCATTGAGTTTTACAATCACTGATTTTGGCAATTCATCCACAACATACCCCTGGGGAACAATCATATTGAACACATAAGTTTCATCCGAGGCATACGGCATTTCAACGGGGTAAAGACGTTGCGCTGATTTAAAAGGATTCTCCTTATAAGCTTCGCCAAACATTGGGTTTACATACAGAATGTCTTCACTCTCCTGGTTTAGTTTGAAATCGTAGCTAATAGTGACACTCTCTTCCAGATTATTCAAAGAATCCACATGTGGGCTGATAAGATCCACTTCCTGCCCGTAATTTTTTTTGACCGTCTTAAAAAATTCGTCCTGCCCCTTTTCCTTTATTGTTTCGCGGATCTCATGTGATTCAAAATAGCCGGGTACCTGTTGCAATTGTCCGATCATTTCGCCCTTCTCGTTTTTCGTGAGCATAATTGACGTCATCTTTCTTTCCATCAGGGAGTCAGAGGAAAAATCAAGAGCAGTTGCTGACGCATTAATGATTCTTGCATGACCATTATAACAGGCGGGTATCAATTTTCCGAAACCCAGGCGGGGTCTTGTTGCGTCGAGGAATATTTGTTTTCCCCCGATCGTCGCATCGCAGATGACATAATTAAACTTGTTCAATATGGGGTAGAGCGCATACGTATAGCCATGCCCTCTTGTGCTTAGGATAACGGGATCTGCATCAATGCCTGCATACCTAAGCATTGCGACCAGGAACAAATTAATTTCAGCGACCGTCCCTGTCCTTGTTTTGAGAACATTTTTCAGGGGATGATCCAATACCCATTCTGAGTAATCTGTACACGTAAAATTGTCCCTGACGTATTCATAAATTTTTTTTGCTTTTTCCATGGGGCTGCCTGCTCCCGCG
>DASYSW010000693.1:0-6121 GCA_036002905.1 Chitinophagaceae bacterium | reverse complement strand
TATTTAAACATCGATCGATAATGAAAAAATTTTTCTTTGTATTTACGCTTCTAACTGGTTCTATGTGGGCCACATCCCAAACAAAAACCACGAAAGATATCTTGCTGGATACCCTGTGTAAATGCATCACTGCGAAAAAGGATGAACTAAAAAATGCTTCACCAGGCGACATTCAGAAAGAGGTGATGAGTTGCTTTATGAGCGATGGTCTTGAATTGTTGATGAAATATGCTGAGGAAAAAAAAGTTAGTATGACCGACCAGGCGGCAATGCAAAAATTAGGCAATGAAATCGGAATGGAGCTTGCAAAAAAATGTCCTGCCATGATGCAACTAGCGATCAATTCAGCTATAGCTGACACAAGTGAAGGTTCAGGCATTTCAAAAATAGTTAGTGAAGGAGAAACGACCGAGACGGTGGGCACGATCGTTAGCCTAAACACAACTGAGTTTCCGGCCAGCATTCAATTAAAGCAGAAAAATGGGACGGTAAAAAAAGCATACCTCGTTTCCGAATTTTATACCGATGATGATAATTTTTATAATACAGGATATCTTCCAGGGAAAAAAGTAGTTGCAGAAATAAGCTCGCAAAAGATATTCATACCATCTAAAAAGAAATTTGTCACTCTTGATGTGGTCGTGAAACTAAACCATCAATAGCAGGGGTTAGAAATTACGGTACATATCAATCTTGGTAGTTGCCTGACACATGCAGGTGCATAATAAGTAAAGTACTTTATCACAGGGTTAACCATTTGAATTTGTTTAAAGGATGAGGAGATATCGCGATTAATGCGAAAGGCGCATTCTGTTTTTAGGTCCTTTTCAGCGATTGATCGGTTATCACTCCTCCCTGCCCCTGCGGGGCCCTCCCTCCCCCACCTTCCAGCCTGCCATTTGCATATTTCCTTCAATAACCTGGCCCAAGCGTTTTTTCCGCTAGTCATGGCATCCCTTCATAGCGCATCCAATATCTCACAGACTGCTGGCTAAATAAAATCCGGACCTCAGCACAAATATCCATCAGCAGAAAAGCCAAACCATGAGAAAAACACCGGAGAAAAGAAGAAAATTCGGCTGTGCATCCCCAATAGTCATTACGTAACCTCATTGTCTGCCTAATAAATTCCGAAATGGAGACCTGCCCGAATTTATGTGGATTTCTTTTGTTGTCATTGCCGTAAATTTGCAACCCAATTTGACTACTTGACTTAATAACTATAATTCATGGGAAGAATTTTTGAAGTTAGAAAAGCAACCATGTTTGCCCGGTGGGATAGGATGGCGAAACAGTTCACCCGCATCGGGAAAGAGATTGCTATTGCGGTAAAAGCAGGTGGACCCGACCCTAATACCAATCCTGCCCTTCGTCGCTGTTTCCAGAACGCCAAGGCTGTGAATATGCCAAAGGATCGCGTTGAAGCAGCGATCAAAAGAGCAATGGGGAAAGAGATGGAGAATTATGAGGAGATCTTGTATGAAGGTTATGGTCCGCATGGTGTCGCAATATTGGTTGAAACCGCGACCGACAATCACGTAAGAACAGTCGCCAATATAAAATCTCATTTCAACAAAGGAGGGGGTGCACTGGGCAACAGTGGCAGCGTAGCATTTCAATTTAAAAAAATGGGAGTGTTTAAGTTAAAGCCCGAAGGATTGAATGCCGAAGAACTTGAATTCGATCTCATCGATCATGGGCTTGAAGAAATGGGGGATGGCACAGGAGAAAACGGCGAATCAATCCTGGTGTTACGTTGTGCTTTCAATGATTTTGGAAAAATGCAGAAAGCATTGGAAGAAAAAAATATTAGCCCGACTAGCGCTGAAGTAGAATGGATCCCGACCACGACCGTTCCCCTGAACGATTCACAGGCAGAGGAGGTAAGTAAACTTGTAGAGCGATTGGAACAGGATGACGATGTACAGAAAGTGTTTCACAATATGGGATGAGTTTTTACAAATGGCGAAGGCGCAATTATTTTTCCAGGAGTCTCTTTAAATTATCGAGACCCTGCTGCAATTGCGGGTGATAAATTCTCTCAAACATAAAACTGGAAAATTTTTCCCAGGGATACCAATGCAAATAAAAATCCATATACCACTGGATCGTAACTGAGTTTGATTCATCGTTTGTGGCTACAAGCCAGCCTGTCGGAATTTTTTTGTTAAGCAATAAATATTCGGCCTTTACCTCGTCGTTCTTTTTGTCCCTGAGAACAAGATATCGCTTCCTTTGTTCATCCAGGATCAGCCCTTTAATCACGTTATCTTCGTAGTACAATTTTAATGAGTCAGCACCGGGGTACCAGTTTTTCCAGTTTGAAACATCGCCAACCTGCTTCATTACGGAGTCCTTTGAAGAATTGATCTGGATACCTCTCGATATCCTTACGTGCGAAGGAATAAAAAGAGAAATGATGGTGATAATAATGAATAGTACAACAACGCTTATCACGATGAATCTAAATATCCTCATTTGAGTGACTTGAAAATTATTCCCATCGGAAAACCCAAATGGCAAACGTATGAATGACAATTCCCCACGCCGCTAAAATCCCAATTTGTTTCCAGCAATCGTTCAGATGTAAACCTTCAAACGCCACTTTGCGCAAAGCGTCATTGAGTGCGGTTAAGGGCAATGCTTCAATAAGCCAGTGTATACTCTGTGGTAGTACTGTCTTCGGAAAGAAAGTTCCCGATAAAAAATATTGCGGAAACATAAAAAGGTTAGCATAGATAGGGATTACATTTTGATTTTTTGCGACAGAACTTATGAAGAATCCAAAGCCCATGAAAACAATAAGCGCAAGCGCACTTAGTAACAACAACTCGAGAAATGTGACGAAGCCGTTGGCCAGTGTAAAATTGTAAGCATACTTTCCAAATAGTATCAATACGATGACGATCAGCAGTTGAAAAAATACACGACCCAGGCTTTCACCCAGTACGATGTTGGCTTTTGTTACCGGCGAAGCATACATTCTTTTTAATACAAGCGTTTCTCTCAGGGCGAAAAATAAAAAGGCAACGCCAAATACAGCAGAGCCGATCAGTGAAAAACCAATCATGCCAGGTAAATAAAAATCAATTCGTTTATAGATACGACCTTGAACCTGTTCATTTGATATGGTGGCGATCCTTTCAACCGGGTGCTCCCCCTGACTCAATTCATTGATCATTCCATTTAACACCGCCTGTAATTGTGGTAGTTCCCGTTGGCTGGCCGATGAAGATTTTATATGTACATCATATTTGCCCGAACTGGCTTTCTGAACACTTAATATGGCTGTCAGCCTTCCTTTTTTTAACCGGTCCTCAATCTCCGCTTCAGTCCCCTTTTCAATACTAAAGATCGGAGCGTGGACAATGGCCTGGTAGACATTGTTCGTGCTATCTGAATTCTTATCCATAGCCACGTCAAAGGAGATCCCGCCACCACCACCAAGTGAACCAAAAATGATTATCAGCACGATTGGAAAGAACAAACTGAAGAACGTTGAAGAAGGGCTCTTGAAAATAGATTTGAAGCTGGCTTTTGTAATTGCGAACAATGCCCGTCGCTGATTATATCGTTGTGCCATTATCTTTAGTTGAGATGCAAAAGTAAGTGTTCACAATTTAGGCGGCTTAATGAATAAAAAATTCAAAGGGCAAACGTGTTTGAGTTGTGTTCGTCATTTGTTTGATACGAATTAACTCGTTATAAATTTTGAAATTTTCCTTCCCCAGCTCTTCTTTCATTTTTGAAGAATAATTATCCGATGATGATCCCAGGAGACGGTCAAAAATATTTTGCGGAGCAGGGAACTCTCTTAAACGATAGTCACTGGTCTTTGCCATCCGGGCGGCACAATCGACTGCATCCTGCAATCCACCAAACCGGTCTATCAATCCATTTTTGATGGCGTCATTTCCGATCCATACTCTTCCCTGCGCAATTGTTTCGATATAAGCGGTGTCTTTCTTTCTTCCATCAGCCACCCGCTTTTTAAATTGTTCATACGTCAATTCAATACTGCGCTGGATCATTTTCTTTTCCTCTTCGCTGAGGGGATGAAAAATACCTGCATCTGCATATTCGCCTGTCTTTACTCCGTCAAACGTAACTCCCAATTTGTTTTTGAAAAACATCTCCATATTGGGAATGATCCCAAACACACCGATAGAACCGGTGATGGTATTTGGCTCAGCAAAAATGCTGTCAGCAGCACATGAAATATAATAGCCTCCCGAGGCAGCTACATCACCGAAACTCACCACCACTGGCTTTTCCTGCCTGGCTAATGATAGTTCACGCCAGATATTTTCACTGGCCAATGAACTTCCTCCTCCCGAGTTTACTCTGAAAACGATCGCCTTAATTGTTTTATCAAGCCTGGCCTTTCGAATAAGTTTCATATAATTTTCACTGGCAATAATGCCGCGCTGATCAGCACTTCCATCAACGATGTCACCTTCAGCATAGATCAATGCAATGTGGTCTTTCCCCGATCTTTTGAAACCGCCAGCTTTCGCATATTTATTGACAGAGATGAAATTGATCTTGTCATACTTTCCCAATTGCAACCTGCTTTTTATTTCATCCTTTACCTGGTCATCATATTTTAAATCATCCACCAGTTTATTAGCCAGAGCATCCTGTGCGGTTTGAATCTTTCCTTCATTTGCCAGCTGGTGGAGAGTAGCCGTATCAATATTACGTGACGCAGATGCCTTAACAAGGAATTGGTTATAGAGCGAGTTCAGCCAAACCGTTGTCTGCAATTTATTTTCCGGCGTCATCTTATCAGTACGGAAAGGTTCGGTCGCACTTTTGAACTTCCCGGCATAAAATATTTCCGGTTGAATTTCCAGTTTATCGAGTGTTCCTTTCAAAAAAATATAATCAACATTAAAACCTACCCATTCTAACGTTCCACTAGGGTTCAGGTATATTTTATCAGCGATGTCTGCAACATAATAGGCCTTTTGCGAGATCAGGTCACCTGATGCAACAATAAATTTCTTACTCGTCTTAAAATTGATAAGCGCATTCCTGATGTCTTCGCTATTTGCAAATCCATTGGGATTGGAGTTGGCAATAATGTGAATGCCGGCTATATTTTTATCATCCTTTGCTTTATTGATAAGTCTCACCACATCATATAAACCCGGCACATCTATTTCATCATTGCTGCTGAAGCCAGACAAAGGACTTTCTACCGCCAGCTCTTTGAAATCCTGGCCAAGATCAAGTACCAGTACAGATTTGGTTTCAACCTTTGGTTTTTCTTTTGAAGCCAATCCCGCCAGCCAACCAACAAACAAAAAGAATACGATCAGCGAAAAAATTACCAGGGACAATAACGAAGCGAAAAATATTTTAAAAAAGCTTTTCATGATAGAAATTTTCAGTAGGTAAAAATATCACTGATTTCACTGATTAGTGCAGATTTTTTAAAGTTATGTTAGTGAAAATCTGTGAGGATCCACGTTATTAAACCGGTCACACTGATTTCACTGAATAACAGAGATGAAATATGCTACTATTCTGAATTCTATATTCTGCATTCTGTATTCTTTGTAGGTTTGAGGTATATGAACAAAGTTTATTTATTGATTGGTGGAAATATGGGAGACCGGGAGGCCAATCTTGCAAAGGCGAGAGGGTATATCACGCAACTTTGTGGTCCCATTATTCAATCATCTTCGTTATATGAGACCGAAGCTTGGGGCAAAACAGATCAATCTTCCTTTCTTAACCAGGCTCTCGAAACAGAAACCGGCTTGAATGCGGAGCATTTGATAAAGCGGGTCCTGGAAATAGAAAAACTTATGGGCCGCGAACGCAACGAAAAGTATGGTCCCCGCATAATCGATATTGACATTTTGTTGTTTAATGATGAGCAGTATGATCTTCCCTTCTTAAAAATTCCACATCCCGAAATGCAAAATCGCCGTTTTGCATTGACGCCTCTCGCTGAGATCGCCAGCGATTTTCAACACCCTGTTTTTGAAAAGTCAATTGGTCAATTATTGAAAGAATGCCCGGATAACTTAGAGGTGAAGAAACTTTAGCTGGGATTTGTGAGGTATTCCTATTTTTCCACAACCGCCTTAAATAAAATTTTTTTGTTCGT
>DASYSW010000692.1:0-10171 GCA_036002905.1 Chitinophagaceae bacterium | reverse complement strand
GAAAATTGGTCTTATAGTGTTGATTGCTTTTAACATAGAGACGTTTGGATTTATCCGCACAATCAAAGCATTCACCCAGTCAGGAGAAAATTTTATAATCATTGGCGAAATAGATTGAAAAGGCGATTCCATTTGCAGGTTTGGCACCACACCAATAATAATTCTGTTCTGACCATTCCACTTGAGTGTTTCACCAACAGGGTTTTTCAACCGCATAAGATTTACGGCAGCCTGGTTCAGCAAAACGGCATTTGAATCGGTAGAATAATCTGTTGAGAAATCTCTGCCGCCAATTAAACTGATGCCAAAAGTTTTGGTGAAATTATATTCTGTGGCAATGGTATTGATGCCGGTATTTTTATCGGTTGGCGTACTGCCCTGCCATTCCCATCCGTTTTGACTGCAGCAAATGTCGGTCGCGGCAGAATTAGATTTACACATAGAAGCAACTACACCGGTTGCAAGCAAATCATTTTGCAATGCATCAAAACCTTTATTCATATCCGATGAATAATTCACTGTTATCAAACCATTTTTGTTATACCCAATAGGACGGTCTTTACCATGTTGTATTTGCTGGTAAATAATGATAGTTCCAATCATCAACACCACTGAACTCGTAAACTGAACAACTACCAATATCTTTCTTGGCAATGCACTTCCTCTGCCTGTATTTATTTTTCCTTTCAATACTTTTATTGGATTGAAAGATGAGAGGTATAAAGCAGGGTAACTCCCGGCTATCAAGCCGGTCAATAAGGTGAACGCAATTATAAGAGACCAGAACAATGGGTTAGCTATAAATAAGCTCATGTCTTTATCTGTGAGCCTATTGAAATATGGAAGCGTGAAAAATACAATAACAAGTGAAATAAGAAATGAAATAATTGTAATGAGGATTGATTCGCTCAAAAACTGTGCTATCAATTGTTTGCGAATTGAGCCAACTACTTTACGAATACCAATTTCTTTTGCCCGTTTTGATGAACGAGCCGTACTCAAATTCATAAAATTGATACAGGCAATGAGCAATACAACAAGTCCTAAGATTCCAAACAATCTTACATACTTAATATACCCACCCACATTCTTCCCGTTTTCAAAATCTGTGTACAATCTCCATTTGCTCATTGGGAATAATTCTATTTGTGGTTTGGCGGCTTGCATTATTTTGTCATTAGAAAAATGATTTAAAACCACATCTTTAATTTTTGTATCCACGTTTTCAACATTTGCATTACTGTTAAGTTGAACAAATGTTCGCCACGAATTATTTCCCCAATTGCTCACATAATTTTTAGTATCAGGATAGATGCTTTCCTGTAATTGCCATGGAATTAAATAATCAAAAGTAAAAGAGCTGTTCTTAGGCTGCTTTGTAACTACTGCCGTGACTTTCAGATCATGTGCATTATCCAGTTTTACTATTTTTCCTACTGCATTAGTTGTATTGAAAAGTATCTCAGCTGTTTCATCAGTTAAAACAATTGAGTAAGGATCGTCCAAAGGATTTTTAGCACCATGCAGTATATTTAATGAAAACATATTAACGGCATCTGCACCAATGAAATAACCATCCTTCATTATTTTTTTATCAGCGTTTTCTAATGAATGCCTGCCGCCGCCATCGCACATTGCCACTGCCTTAAAGTCGCTGAAATTTGATTTCAATTCTTCGCCCATCGGAAAAGGTGTTACCCAGTTTGTAGATATTTCACCGTTGTTTGATTGGTGCATGATCACCTGGTAAATCAAATCGTAATTTTTGAAATGCTTATTGGTAGAAAGTTCATCGTACATCCAAAGCCAGATAAGCATTGCCACAGCTATACCTACAGCCAGCCCGGCCATATTGATAAGTGAATAGATCTTATTTCTTAAAAGATTACGCAACGCGGTTTTGAAATAATTTTTTAACATAAAGAAAGTTTTAAGCTGTACGCTACAAGCTATAAGCTTATGGCTTACAGCCTGTACCTTGGTTATTCAGTTCTCAAACTCTTCACAGGGTTCGCTACCGCCGCCTTTATGGCACGGAAACTCACAGTGAGCATCGCGATCAGTAATGCAATAACTCCAGCCAGCGCAAAGACCCACCAACCAATATTTATCCTGTAAGCAAAATCCTGCAACCACTTATTGGCCGCCCACCATGCAATGGGTGAAGCAATAAGAATGGCAATGCTCACCAGTTTTACAAATTCCTTTGATAATAATCCAACAATTCCGGTCACTGAGGCACCGAGCACCTTGCGGATACCTATTTCTTTTGTTCGCCGTTTGGCTGTGTAGATGCTTAAACCAAAGAGACCAATGCAGGCAATAATAATAGCAAGCGTCGCAAAAATGCTGATCACTTTAAGCAACCGCTGGTCGGACCGATAGAGCTTATTCAATTCTTCGTCCATAAAAAAATAGTCGAAGGGAAACTCATCATCAAACTGTTTCCATTGTCTTTGAATGGCGCTGAGAGTGGTTTGAGTCGCACCGGCTTTCAATTTTATAGATACATACAGTGGATTATCGTTGAGTATGATGGCGAGCGGTTGGATCTTCTCTCGCAGCGAGGCAAAGTTGAAATCCTTCATGACGCCGATCACCGAGCCTTTTCTTGCTTCATAAATTTCCAGTTTTTTTCCAACCGGGTCCTTCCAGCCCAGGTACTGGGCCATGGCCTCATTGATGACAATTGAGTTGGCGGTATCAGTTACCAGTTTTGGATCGAAGAACCTCCCTTGTGCTAACTTAATAGTATAAGTAGAAGCAAAATCAGCATCTGTTTCAAGAACGTTGGCGAGCAGGTGCTCATCAAGTGTGTGACCTTCGGGTACGATTCCGTAGCCATTAAAGCTTTGGCCCGGCACACGATTACTTGCAGAAACTGAGACAACGCCAGCATTTTGTTTTAATGCGGAAATGAATGTCGCCGATCGGTGCTTCATATCGACATTGGTATTGGCAAGCTGTATCACGGCAACGCGGTCCCTATTAAACCCAAGGTCCTTTGACACAAGAAAAGTTGTTTGCCGGTTAACAATAATGGTCGCAATGATCAGGAGAATTGACATGGCAAACTGGGTTGTAACCATCGCCTGGCGCAGCCAGTTGTTTTTCCCCGCCAGGATCACATTTCTGAAAACATCGGTCGATTTGAACCTGGAGAGAAATATAGCGGGGTACAAACCTGCAATGAAGCTGATGGTAATTAGTAAGGCTGATAGGCTCAACACTACGTTCCATTGTAGCAGCATCGAAGTTTGAAGATTCACATTCGTCAGCTGGTTGAAGAATGGCAGTATAGTGATTACAAAGAATACAGCAATGGCAAGGGATATAAAGCAAAGAAGAAATGATTCACCAAAGAATTTCCTTACCAACTGCCATTGGTTGGCACCCAGTACTTTTTGTACACCGGTTTCCTTCGCCCGGCCCAAAGCTCCGGCGGTGGTAAGATTGATAAAATTGAAACAGCCAATCAGTAAAATGAATGCTGCAATGATGAGAAGTGTATAAACAATCTTGTTGCTGTTTGTGTGAAATTGCTCGGCATACTGCACATCGGATGAGCGCAGATGTATGTCATCGAGCGGTTGAAGGAAGATTCTGTACGCAAATTCAGTTTCATCACGGTATTTGTGTTCAAGAGCAGATATCTTGTCGCCTACCTTTTCGGCATTGGAATTTTCTTTTAATCGGACAAAACTGTAAACAACATTTGTCGTCTGGTTATTCATCCAGAAAAAATAATCCTTATTCGCCGCCACTGTTCCCCAGGAGATAAGCATCGTAAATTGCAAAGACGAATGGGACGGAACATCTTCGGCGATCGCAGTTATTTTTACGGGAATATTGTTTAGCGTTAGGAGGGTTTTTCCAAGAGGGTCCTCATTCTTAAAATATTTCCTTGCAGTCGACTCCGTGATGACCGCGGTATTTGGCTCAGCTAATGCCGTTTTTCGATCACCCTCTTTTACAGGAAAATCAAACATCTGTAGGAAGGAGGCGTCTGTATAAACTACATCGTCCAATTTAATATGGATGCTATCATAGCTTACCAGCATTTCGGTAAACCATGGCCTGAACCGTGTGGCTGATGCCACTTCGGCAATTTGTTTAGGCAACTCGTCCGCTAAAGCACCGGGTGTGATGGCATCCTTATAACCCTCTTTTCCTTTTTCATTTGTTACCTTATTTATACGATAGATCTGGGTATGATGGTTATTAAATTTGTCAAACGATAATTCATTAAAGGCATATAAGCCTATCATGATACAGCTGGCAAGGCCGATCGAAAGACCGATAATGTTTAAAAACGAAAACGTTTTGTGACGGAACAGGTTCCGGAGGGCCAATCTTAAATTGTAGTACAGCATAGACTTTTTTTATGTCATTTATACCTGCTTTCTACATGTGTTATTTGTCAATTGTCAATGGTCACTCATCACTCATTATTCATTCCGTCTTTAACGATTTCACAGGATTTGCAATATTTCAACATAAAAGAAACGTTTAGCTACCTTACCAAACGCTACGGTATGATAAAATTGTTTTGAATCGAACGCAACTTCGTCCAAACCTCATCTGATTTACTTAGTGGTGAACCAATAAAAACAAGATAAAGTTTTGATGCTGCTTTGTCCTTCATCACTTTTATTTCCATATTTAATCTAACAGGCGCTCCGTCTGCAAAAACACCAAAAATGTTTAACGTGGCATTATAATGGTCATCTTTCCCCGTGCTTGCATCCTTGTCGACGGAAACAGTAATTTTTGAAGTATCAATCGAAAGTTTTCTTTGTTTAGCCGTGCTACTGCATAGTCCTTTAAAATACTCAAGTAGGTAATCTTTAATATTATCTTTTGAGATGGAATTGATATTGTCCAGTTCTGCAACAAAGGCGTAGGTGAAATAGTTAGCCGAATCCTTTACAAACATTCCTGGCGAAAATCTCAACTCTTCCACGCCTTTGTAGGGGATGTTTGGCGCAAATTCCGGCGGTAACGTAAATCTTTCAAATTGCCAGTCGGCCGGTTGCTTGAGCAACTGCGCTGTTTGGCTCTGTGCACACAAAATGTTGGCAATTGTCATTGCAAAAAAAGAAAAGGCTATTGTTTTTTTCATTTTCATATTTATTCTGTTCGCCAACTCGTCTCAAGCCATAACACTACTCGGTGCGAAGGCTCTTAACAGGATTTGATGTTGCCGCCTTAATCGCCCTGAACCCCGTGGTGGCAATAGCGACGAAAAACACAAGTGCTACTGCGACCCCAAACATCCACCATGACATGTTGATCCGGTACGCGAAACCACGCAACCATTGATTCATTGCATACCACGCAACCGGCATAGCAATCAAAGACGCCAGGATGATCAGCTTTAGAAAATTTCCCGACAGCATCCCGGCGATCCTGTTTGCGGAGGCGCCAAGAACTTTTCTAATTCCTATTTCCTTTGTTTTTTGGAATATCGTAAAGGATATTAATCCGTATAGGCCCAGCGAAGCGATCAGCAATGACAGTATCGAGAAATAGAGAAATATTTTTGAAAACTTTTCTTCGGACCGGTACTGTTGCTTCAGTTCCTGGCTTACAAAGTCATAGTCGAAGAGCGCGGAGGTAAAATGTTTCTTCCATACATCTTTCACGAATGCTAAGGCCTGGGTCGCTTTTCCCATATCCACCTTCAAAGTGATCCTTGAGAACCTTGTGTCCAGAGGATAAATGGCCAGCGGTTCGATAGCTTGTTCCAATGAGTTAAAATGAAAATTATTGACCACGCCTATTATAGTTCCTTCCTGGTTGCCAATTTTAAAAGGCTTGCCAATGGCAAATTCATTGGATGTCCATCCAAATTTTTTCACGGCTGTTTCATTAAGGAGTACTTGCCGGATCGTGTCGTTTGATGGATACCGGCTAAAATTTTGGCCGGCCAGTAACTTCAACCCATAAACACCAATATAGTCTTTGTCCACTCGCAGCCTTGAAGTGTTTACCTGTAGGGGAACTCCATTTTTGTCAACTGTTTCAGATCCTCCGCTGCTAAGTCCACCAACAATCATAGAATTGGAAGTAGCGACACCGGAAACAAGTGAAGAGACTTCCAGTTCATTCTTAAATGCCTCGTAACCATTTATGACATCTGTGTTTCCGTTTACCCGTAAAAACAGTAACGCATCTTTATTATATCCAAGATCCTTTTGCCTTATAAAAGACATTTGAGAGTAAATGATGGTAATACCGGTGATCAATATGATCGTGATCGTGAATTGTGATACGATAAGCGTTTTCCTTAGCAGTACTCCTTTTTCACTTGACTTGAACGAGCCTTTTAATATCCCGGCAGGTTTAAATCCGGAGAGTATGATAGCCGGGTAAACGCCGGAAAGAAGGCCCAAAAGAAATGTTGTTCCAGCAAGAAAGCAAAGAAGAATCGGAGAAGAGAATAAAGAAAGAGTTTTCCCGGTAAGCTGATAAAAATAGGGTTGAAGAAAAAGTGAAAACAGGAACGAAATGATTAATGCGATGAACGCTGTAAAAACAGACTCTGATAAATATTGAAATATCAATTGGCCTTTTCCTGCACCCACGACTTTCTTAATACCTACTTCCTTGGCCCTTGCTGTCGCCCGTGCCGTGGCCAGGTTAGTGTAATTAATTCCGGCTAACAATAAAATGAAAATGCCTATGACAGAAAAAATATAAACCTTGGCGATGCTGCCCGTTGGAGCTATTTCGTACTGAAGGTTGGAGCGAAGATGGATATCGCCCAGTGGCTGCACTTTGTATGAATATATATTACGCCAAACCGGGTACATATCCCCAACGTATTTCGCATAGAACTGTGAGATCTTTGCCGAAAAAGCTTTGCTGTCAACTCCTTTTCTTAATAATAAATATGTGTAAAAACTACCGTCTCCCCATCCATCTGTTGTCAGCACATCGGGATCGACTGTTTCAACCGTTTTGAAAGAGGCGAGCATAGTAAATGTGAAGTGAGCATTCTTCGGCGGGTCGGGCATGATCCCCGATATTTTGTATAGCGCTCCGTATCCATTGCTGTCATACATATTAATCAGAAGAGTTTCGCCGATCGGATCCTTATCCCCAAAGTATTTTTTTGCGGTCGATTGTGTAAGAACGAGGGAAAAAGGTTCGCTTAATGCGGCTGCCTCGCTTCCACGCGACAGTTGATAACTAAAAACCTGGAAGAACGAAGGGTCAGCGAGCAATATGCCAGGCTGAAGGACCTGTTGATTTTTAAAGGTCACTATCTCCTCCGTCATTCGCAATCTCACTGTGTTCTCCACTTCAGGATAATCATGCTTTAAAGCTTGCGCCATGGGAGCGGATGATACCGCCGATTCTACAACACCTGTTTCTGTTTTTGTTTTTGAAACGAGCCGAACGATCGTGTTATAATTGTCATTGAATTTATCATAGCTGATCTCATCGGCAACCCATAGGAAAATAAAGGCGAAGCAAGTCAGCCCTGCAGATAAACCAACAATGTTCAGGAGAGAATATGTTTTATTCGCTGCGATATTTCTTTTGAACTGCTTGAAATAAGTCTGGATCATAGAAAAAGCTTTGAGCTGTGAGCTGCGAGCCACGAGCTATAGGCTTCATGCTACAAGCCGCAAGCTCCAGGCCTACAGTTATATTTTCATTTTAAATTTTTCATAGGATGATAGCGGTTTTAAAATAATTTTCGAACATAAAAAAGCTTTTAGCTATGAGCTGCGAGCCACTAGCTATAAGATTCATGCTACAAGCCACAAGCTCCAGGCTCTCACAGTTGTATTTTCAATTAAATTTTCATAGAACGATGATCAATTACAAATCCTTGCAATGGTTTTCGCTTGCGGCTTGCAGCATACAGCTTTTAGCCGCATCACTCTGTTCTCAACGACTTCACAGGGTTCGCTATCGCCGCCCTGATCGCCTGGAAGCTTACCGTTATAATCCCGATAAGGATCGAGACAATTGCCGCGGTTAAAAATATCCAACCATTTATCTGAATGCTGTACGCATAATTCTGTAACCACTTATTCATCGCAAGCCATGCAACAGGGGATGCGATGACTATAGCAACAATTATAAGCTTTACAAAATCTTGAGCTAATAGCTGGGTTATGCTGGCAACTGATGCTCCAAGCACTTTTCTTATACCAATTTCTTTGTAGCGGGTATGAGCTGTAAAACTCGAAAGGCCAAATAGACCGGTACAACAAATCAAAATTGCCACGAGTGCCGAATAACTGACAATCTGTTGCCAGTTTCTATCGCTTGCGTAAGCTCTTGCATTTTCGTCGTCTAAAAATTGGTAATAGAAGTAATGCTGCGGAAACAACTTGCTATATGTTGTTTCTATCGCGTTCAGCGCCTGCACAGTTTTCCCTTTCTGAATTTTTATCAGGGCATCGCCGTTGTTCCCTGCATATATCATACTCAACACCTGTGGTTGAATCTTTTGTTTCAATGATCCATAGTGATAGTCTTTTACTACACCGACAATTGCTTTCACTTTATTGTTGTCCTCCAAATCGACCAACTGCTGACCAATTGCATTTTTCCACCCGAGGGATCTTACAAATGTTTCATTTACTATAATTGAATTCGCTGCATCCGTTTCGTATGCTGTCGAAAAATTCCGTCCTGCCTTCAAAGGAATTTCCAACGCAGGCAAATAGAATTCATCAACACTGCCACTCTTTGCAATAAATTCTTTGCCGTTAACCAGGAACCGGTTATCCCAATTTCCGCCTGCATAAGTTGTCATGTACCGAATGGAAGGAAATTTGGCCAATTCGTTTCTCAAGGTGGCAGTGACCTTTGAATCAATTCGCTGGGGAGGCAAATGGATTTTCATGATGTCTGCCGCGTTATATCCTAAATCCTGATTCGAAATAAATTTCATCTGCCTGTAATAAACTATCGTGGAAATGATAAGTGCAACAGCCAATGTGAACTGTAAAACGATAAGACTTTTGCCAAACAGATTTTTGCCTCTCACCTTTTGCTTATTGTAAAGAACTTCTGCAGGATTGAATAAAGAGAGGGTTATCGCGGGATAGATACCGGCGATCACTACGCATATAAGTATGAGAATTATTCCATAAAAAAAGAGGCTCAAATCCGTTAGCCCAGGTAAAGAGATCTTTTTATAGGCGAGCTGGTTAAAGACAGGTAGAAATATCTTACTAAGAGAAATGGCTAAAACATAAGAGATAATGCACAACAGCGACGCCTCAACTAAGAATTGGAAAACTATCTGCCTGCGATTACTTCCTGCAATTTTACGAACACCGATTTCTTTCGATCTTTTTAAAGAATCCGAAATGCTTAAATTGATGAAGTTTACACAAGCCATTAATAATATGAAACCAACAATGCCGGTAAGGATGTACGAGTAAATTATGGTACTCCCACCCGACAATCCTCGCTCTTCATCGGCAGTTAGATAGGGATTTAAGCCCAGTGGGTGCAGATGAAGGTCTGTAAACGGTTGCAGCGCAAATTGATACCGGCCAGGCTGGGTTTTCGTTTCATGAAGTTGCTCCCGGGCCTGTGTCTTAAAGATCGCCGCAAACTTTTGCTGGATGATTTTAGGGTCTGAACCGGGACGCAGTAATATAAAAGTCGTCAGGTATTGGTTGAGCCAATTCCCATCAGTAAACATTAATTGCAGGTATTTAAATGGGACGAGGACATCAAATTGAATAGATGAGTTGGCCGGAGCGTTTTTGGCAACACCGGTGATCACAAGGTTCTCAATCCCTCTTCCTTCCTCAATTTTTAAAGTCTTTCCAATGACATCGGTCGTTCCAAAAAATTTGAGAGCTGTCGTTTCCGATACAACGATCGAAAAAGGGTCGCTCAATACAATTTTGACATTTCCATTTGATAATGGAAATGAAAACATGTCGAAAAAATTTTCGTCAACATACCGCGTATTAACAGACAACGATTTGTTGTTTGCTGACATATTAATGGCGTCAATCCCCCACATTCTCAGGTAATCTGAAATTTCTGGTATTGCTTCTTTAAAGGCGGGACCCTGGACCTGCCCGGTTGTACCAAGCGTTTGCCGACTTCCATCCTGGTTAGTTAATGTTGTAGTGAGGCGGTATAGTTCCGGTGCATTTTTATGAAAGCGATCAAAACTTATTTC
>DASYSW010000691.1:0-2590 GCA_036002905.1 Chitinophagaceae bacterium | reverse complement strand
ATAACCCGAACGCCGGTTGGAATGGATTTTCGACTGTTGCTGATTTTTATAACAGCTTTGGCGTTCCTACACCACTTGATGCCCAGCATCCAAATCCCGTGACTGACCCACTCGTTGACCAAAGGATTGGCGGAAGACCTTATCCGGGCGTTACTGATAAGAGCGGACAAAGACCCGGTCTGATGATAGGTCAACAATATAATGAGAATAATGTCGCACTTAAAGATCGAAAGGGAAACCCCCTCGTCTTCGACCCTAATATTGCCGCTGATATGAAGGAAACCGGTCCAAACCTTGAAGTCACAGGCATACGCGTTGAAAAATATCCGCCTGACTTTACGGGTGGTAGTGCAACTTATAGTGCAAAATCCGGAAACTGGTTCATGGTTTTCAGATATCCTGACGTGGTGCTGATGGTGGCCGAGGCGATGACGAGACTGGCACATTCAAATGATGTGACAGGTCAAGCTCTTACACTGGTTAATCAGTTAAGAGGAGCCAGGGATGCGGCGCCTGCTGCATCACTCACTCTGGTAAATACTTCGAATTTGAATGACCCCAATACATTGCTGGCAGAAAGGGGGAGGGAACTTTATTGGGAAAGCCAGAGAAGACCTGACCTGATCCGTTTTGGAATGTTCTTAAAACCCTGGGCATATAAACCAACTGACGATCCAAAATACCTTGTATTCCCCGTTCCAAACCAGGCATTAGCAGCAAATCCTAACCTGGTTCAAAATCCCGGATACGAATAGTGATCGTTTTTATTATAAAATTGTGAAAGGTCATTTTTTAATGACCTTTCTTTTTTTGAAATTGTTCCCTTTAAATATCAGCTGAAGATGCGCCTGGCGACTGTATATGTGATCGTACTCTGCTTTCTGTCCTGTAATAACAAAAAACACGAGAACAGTTTATTTCAATCGGTTGAAAATACGGGGATCAATTTTGATAACAGGGTTGAAGATGATAGCCTTGAAAATAGTTTCCTTTTCCGAAATTTTTATAACGGCGGTGGTGTGGCAATAGGCGATATTAACAACGATGGGCTGCCCGATGTGTTCTTAACGTCCAACCAGGGTGCCAACAAACTATATCTTAACAAGGGCAACTTTAAGTTCGAAGATATTAGTGACAAAGCCGGGATCATAAAAGACGATAAGTGGAATACAGGTGTTGTATTCGCTGATGTAAATGGAGATGGCTGGCTCGACATTTACGTTTGCTCGTCCGGGCGCATGAGAACCGGCAACAGGAAGAACAAACTTTATATCAATAATCATAATCTGAGCTTTATAGAATCTGCCGCTGAATATGACCTGGATATCTCTGCATATACTACACAGGTTTCTTTTTTTGATTATGATCTCGATGGTGACCTGGATTGCTTTATGATCAACAACAGTCCTATTCCCATAAACCAGTTGAATTATTCAAATCGGCGTGACCTTCCCGAGAACCAATGGCCGGTAGCTGATTTTTTAAAAGGTGGTGGCGATCATTTATTCCGAAATGATGATGGACATTTTACCGAAGTCACAAAAGAAGCAGGAATTCACGGGAGCCTTATCAGCTTTGGATTGGGAGTTTCTGTGGGTGATATAAACGGAGATGGCTATCCTGATGTATTTGTCTCGAATGATTCTTATGAAAGAGACTATTTATACATCAATCAAAAAAATGGAACCTTTAAAGATGAAATGGAAAATTGGACGCAGCATACAAGTTTTTCCTCGATGGGTGCTGATATTGCCGATATAAATAATGATGGTTATCCTGATCTGTTCACCACGGACATGCTTCCCCTGAATGACTACAGGCTAAAGACAACAGGCGCCTTTGATAACATCGATTTGTTCAACGCCAAGTTAAAAGCCGGTTTTTACTACCAATACACACAAAACTGTTTGCAGTTAAATGATAAGAATGGAATGTTTAAGGAAATAGCAAACTACAGTGGTGTTTGCGCAACAGACTGGAGCTGGGGTGCATTGATGTTTGATATGGACAATGACGGATGGAACGACATTTATGTTTGCAACGGTGTGAACAGGGACGTGACGAATTTGGATTTCATGAATTTTTTCGCTGATGAAACCTATCACAAAATGGTGCTGAGCGGAAAAAAGAAGGAAGTAGATGAATTGTTGAGGCAAATCCCAAGAACTCCGCTTCCAAACAAGGTCTATCACAACAACGGCAACTTAAAATTCACCGACATTGGAGAAAGTTGGGGATTTACTAAGCCTAGTTTTTCAAATGGTGCGGCATATGGAGATTTAGATAATGATGGTGACCTTGATCTTATCGTCAGTAACGAAAATCAGCCGGCATTCGTCTATAAAAATAATTCCCGTGAATTAAATCACAACAATTACATCGGCATTTCATTGAAAGGAAAAGGAAAAAATGAGTTTGCAATTGGAAGCCAGGTAAAATTATACGCTGGCAATGAAATACTATCCAGGGAAATGGTTCCCAGCAGGGGTTTTCAATCCTCAGTCGATTATAAGATGATCATTGGTTTGGGAAAAATCACAAACATCGATTCCGTCAATATCATTTGGCCGGACAGGTCCTTTTCAAAACT
>DASYSW010000690.1:0-2048 GCA_036002905.1 Chitinophagaceae bacterium | reverse complement strand
CAACTGGTACGGTTACCGGTTTGTTACCAGCTATTTCCAAAAAAAGGCAGACTCCCGACTGGAGGCTAAAATTGACGTGAATGATTATGATGAGTCCCAGTTAATCGAGATCAGGGTGGCCCTCGACATGCCATACCAGGTGAGCTCGTCGGAATTTGAAAGACATTATGGTGAGGTCGAGCTGAATGGTAAGATCTATGCGTATGTAAAAAGAAAGATCGAGAACGGCTACCTGGTCCTCAAATGCATTCCCAATACGGTAAAGCAGGACATTAAGAACGCGGACAATATTTTGTTTACCGCAAACAACGGGCTTGACCAGGAACATAACGGCAAGAGCAATTCCCCCTTAGGCAATATTTTCAAAAGCATTTTTAGTGATTATGACGACTATTCACAGAACTATAATCTCAAAAATGTAGAAGATACTAATCAAAAACCCCTTCATACGGGAACTTCATCTTTTAACAGCGTCTGTTTACCCGTCTCCGAACAGCCTCCGGAAGTTGCATTGTCCTCTTATTATAAAGTCACTTCCCATTATTGATGCGTAGAAGCTTTTCTTGTTAAATTATTCCGTTATAAATGAAAAAATATTTTTGGTTGGCCAGTGTTGGCTTTTTGATAGTATCCTGCAGGCAACAATCTCATGATTACGCCAAGGTGTTCAGTGATCCCGTGTTGTACTGCAAAACGGTAAAAAAGCTGAATGACGTTGTGCTTGAAAACAATTTTCCCCCGATGATCGCCAGTCGCAACTACGCGTACGCAAATATTGCGGCGTATGAATGCGTAGTCGCAGGTGATAATAAATATATGAGTTTGGCGGGCCAGGTAGCGCAATTGCCTGCGATGCCGAAACCCGAAACGGGAAAGGAGATTGATTTTCATCTTGCGGCTTTGCTGGCTTTTGCAAAAGTTGGGAACGCGGTCACCTTTCCTGAGGGAAGCATGATGGGTTATTACGATGAGTTAAGAAAGATGGCGGACAGCACAGGCATGCCGGAATCAGAATTGAATAACACGATCGCTTTTTCAGATACAATCGCCGCTACGATTTTGAAGTGGAGTAAAAAAGATAACTATGCTCAAACAAGAAGTGCCGAAAAATATACGGTGACGACGGAGGAAGGAAGATGGATACCAACTCCGCCCATGTATGCACAGGCAATAGAACCGCATTGGAAAGAAATCAGGTGCCTAGTCATGGATTCATGCGGTCAGTTTATGCCACCACGCCCTCCGAAATTTGATATCAACGACAAGAGAAGCGCTTACTACAAAGCAATGATGGAAGTGAAAAATGTCGGCGACAGTCTGACAACTGAACAAAAATTCATCGCTGATTTTTGGGATGACAATCCATTCAAGTTGAATGTAAGTGGTCACGTAATGTTTGCTACAAAAAAGTTTTCACCCGCAGGTCATTGGATGAACATTGTGGGGATTGCTGCAGAAAAAGCAAAGGCCGATTTTTCTACAACGGTAGCCGCTTATGCAGAGACCAGCATTGCATTGTTCGACGCATTTATCTCGTGTTGGGATGAAAAATATCGTAGCAATGAGATAAGACCTGAAACGACGATCAACAGGTATGTGGACCAGGAATGGCGGCCTTATATTCAAACTCCGCCCTTTCCTTCTTATACCAGCGGCCACGCAACGATATCGGCTGCTGCGGCGGAAGTAATGACAAGTTGGTTTGGTGATAATTTAAACTTTACCGATACTTCATCACTTGAGTTTGGGATTCAAAGCCGACCAATTCTTTCATTCCGCCAGGCTGCGAAAGAGGCTGCCATGTCAAGACTATACGGCGGAATACATTACCGTCATGACAACGACGAAGGGAATAAATGCGGAACACAATTGGGCGACATGATCGTACAAAAATTAAAATTTAAAAAATCCTGATGGCGCCGGTAGGCAAGCTCAGGAAAACAAAAACAACTGTTATGAAACGAATTACCATAATTATATCACTGCTTTTTATTGTTGGGATCTATCAAAAATTGTCGGCACAGGGCTGCGTAGCCATTAAGGGCACA
>DASYSW010000689.1:0-2265 GCA_036002905.1 Chitinophagaceae bacterium | reverse complement strand
GCATCAATGTATTGGATTTGATCATCATTGCGTTAATGATCATATCCTTTACAGGTTTAGCCATTGTGGTTGACAGAAATACTGTAATCACTGGCGTTCTAAAACAGTTTTTTATTCTGACGTCCTTGTTTTTTGGGTATTTCATTGTAAAGAGAATCGTCTGTTATACTGATATTCTCTCGCTGAAAGATTTTTTATTTAGTATCGTTCTTGTCAACAGCGGCGCTTCAGTTTTGTATTTTCTGCACCAGGGACTTCATATACAATTATACCAGTTGGCTGGGATGGATGTGCTCCAGCAAGAGGTTTTTCAAGGCGAAATCATCACAAGAGAGTTCTGGTGCATGCCAGTTTTATGGTTTTTTTCGATCGCATACCTGGTCGTTTTCAGACCAGGTAAATTGGCTGTTACACTTTCGTTGTTGGGTATTAATTTTCTTGCCGTTTTTGTTTCTTATACGCGGTCTTTCGTAGCAATAATATTCGTTTTAATTTTTCTTTATACGGTTTTAGTTTCATTGAAGAAAAGGAGTTTGGGTACGTTACTGAAAAATGGTATAGCGGTGATCCTCGCGAGCACCGTTATTATTGTTGGGATCCTACGCCTGTTCCCCGATAAATTTGAATATTTCGCGGAGCGTATTGTCAATTTGAAAAGGGATCCTTCTGACGAAAGTTCAAATACGTTGCTGATACGGTTCACTAATACGGGAGAGATTTTTCATAAGCTGGGTCCGGAGAAAACACTGGCGGGCGTCGGTCCTGTCACGGAAGCCCAGTATCTTGGTTCCGAAGAAATAGACGATGCCTCGGCCGATATGGTGTGGACCGGCGTGGTATTTCGCTGGGGTTACATTGGGCTAGCTCTGTTCATTTTGCTTTATCTTGTTTCCCTGCTTAAAGCCTTCAGTTTATTCATGAGTAGAGATGGCGTCCTGTCCAAATTCGGACTTGTACTTTTCTTGACTATAGTATCACAGGTTGGGGAAAGCTTTACATCGTGGACGTTTTTAAACCCGGGGCACCTTGCGATGGGATTATGGTATTTTGCATTCCTCTCTGCACTAAGCGGATTTAATAAAACATATGATGTCCAAATTGAAAAAGTAGATAATGAACAAGCCTGGATTTCCTAAGATCACGTTCGGAATTATTGTTTTGAATGGCGAACCTTTTACCCGCTATTGCCTTCGTTCGCTATATCCGTTTGCTTACGAAATTATTGTGGTAGAAGGTGGTCATGAGGACGCCAAATCAGTTTGTACGCCGGATGGACACTCCATTGACGACACATTGGGTGCTCTGTATAAATTCAAAAAAGAAGAAGATCCCGAAAACAAAGTAACAATTGTAACCCGTGACGGCTTCTGGCCAAAAAAAGATGAATTGGGCAGGAACAGAACCCCTCAGTCACGAGCTTATGCAGAAAGAGCGACGGGCGATTACCTTTGGCAAATTGATATTGATGAATTTTACAGGGAGGATGATATGTTGCGCATACTGGACATGCTGAAGAAAGATCCTTCCATAACCGCTGTCAGCTTTCCTTCGTATACTTTTTGGGGTGACATTCAATATGAATCAGATTCGTGGGCCTTGAAAAGAGGATTGCAATACTGTCACAGGATTTTTAAATGGGCTAAGGGTTATAAGTATTTAACGCACGAACCGTCAACAGTCGTTGACGAAACAGGAACTGACCTTCGCAAAAAAAATTGGGTTACCGGTAAGATCATGAAAGGGAAAGATATTTACATGTATCATTACTCGTTATTATTCCCCTGGCAGGTGGAGCAAAAAGTCAGGGTTTATAATGAGGAACACGATAACTACAGGGGTATTGTTGATTGGGCGGAAAATAATTATTTCAAACTCAACAATCCTTACCGCGTTCACAATTTATTTCGTATTCCAAGCTGGCTTATGCGACACAAAGGAAAACATCCTGACCAAATCAAAAGGATGATGCAAGACATAAAAGATGGCAAGCTGAATGTAAAGCTGAGGCAGAACGACGATGTTGAGGCACTCCTGAACTCCTTCAAATATAAATTAAACAGGTTTTTCCTGGCTTCCTTTGAACCGATAGATTTTTGGTGGCAAAAATTTATTTTTAATGCCGGGAGGGTTAAAAATATACCGGGGAAGATCAAAAAAATTACACGTTCAAGCGTAACAAAATGAGAGTACTGTGGTTTACAACCACTCCTTCACACGGAGCAACATTTCTTAATCATAAAGACATTGGGTGCAGCTGGATTGAAT
>DASYSW010000688.1:0-18544 GCA_036002905.1 Chitinophagaceae bacterium | reverse complement strand
TATAATGGATATAGAGTCAGTTGAGAGCGCCGAAGTTGCTCGATTCCTTCAACCAATTTTTTGCGCAACGAGTCTCCTTAAAAAGGTCTCGTCTTAATCAATCTCCAAACGATTTTGCATCGCGGCTCGAACTAAAATATTGTTTGTCTGCAACACGATGCCTGATCACTCATCATTAATTATTTCACTTGCAGCTAACAAGGTCTGCGAGAATCTGCGTAATCTGTGAGGAGTTAAGCTTTTCTCACTGATTTCACACCTGCCTACCGGTCTTGCTTCGCCGCGGCTACGCGAAGGTGCAGTAGGCATGGATGAACACAGATTTTTAAAAGACCAATCAGGTTTATTTGCAGAAGTGAAAATGTTACTCCGCATATACCGCCCTAAGGCGTGGATGAATAAACAAAAGCGGGGCCCCTGTTCGAGACCCTGCGCGAAGTTTTCACACCCTAAATAATAGCGAGTTGAAACTGGTTTTGAAGCCCTATGGCACACGAACCATGACCGGAACGTCTTTAAGTTCCATTTGCTCTTTCTCCTTTTTTACAGTCATGGTTCGGCCATAAGTAAACCACCGTAATAACCATTCGAGCGGACCAAATTTGTGACGGCTCAACCACCAGTTACTAAAGAAAATTTGAAATACCCAGACTACACCGGTCATCACCAAAGCGATGGTTGGAGTAACGTGATCGAATAAATTAAATATTATGCACACAGGTATGATGATCACAGCTTGTATAATATAATTGGTGAGGGACATCCTGCCGAGATTAGCAAAACCCGATAAACTAAATCTCCTGAGCAATAGAAAAACAATACTTGCGTAAGCTGATGCCATCCCGATCTTATGAAGCAGGTCGAATAAGCTGAATGCGAAAGACCTGATAATATATGTTTTGCCAAGATCCGGTAAATTTTGGAGTGGTTCCGGGTAAATAATGTAAAGTAAATAGCTGCCCGTGCCCACTGCGAGACCAACTATTATAATCAGTGCCAATTGACGGCTGCTGAGTTTTAGTTTCCTTTCAATAAACGCTCTCCCCACCAACAACCCGAGCAGCAGTAAGAAGACAGTTGTTTCCCAGAAAAAAACAGAAGTGGCATACCAGTATTTTACCCACTGAAAATTGTCCGCCAAATAGGTTGTCTCCGGGATCCGGGGCCTCTTAGGAAATGAAAATCCGGACCATAACCAAATCTCAGGCAAAAAGATCTGCAGAAGAAACACGACGACTAATGCAATGACGAGCGTTCTATTTGATGAACGATAGAAGAAAGTGACAATGAGACTTGTGATTGCGTATGGAGCAAGAATATCTCCATTGCGTAAAATCAGAGCATGAAACGCTCCGATGATAAGAAGCCCCAATAACCGCCTGCGATAGGTATATAAACTTCTCGCCTTCTCACTTGTCTTATCCATATGCAACACAAAGCCGACCGCAAATAAACAGGCCAGTGTAGTATAGCATTTCGAATCGATCAGGAATGCTCCAACCTCGTCCAGGATCTTTTCAAAACTCGTCCAGGTTTCCTTAGGAGCAGTACCGAGATTCCAGAACGCAAACGCAAACAATACACCACTAATGGCAATCCCCCGGAGGACGTCGAGGTATTGAATTCGCTGGTTGAGCTGTACAGGAGCTGAAGACATGACATTTAGTTTTTAGTCTTGCCAAGGTACATTCATCCAAAACCGAATTCTCTATAACAAAACTTATAGAGCCACCGCGGTCAAAACGAAACAGGGCCCTTTTTCGACCCTGCTTTTCAATTTTTATCCGGTGAATGACTAAATGTTTGGCTGAGGGGTTGTTCTTAGGTAAGGCTTGACGCGCTTATGTCCTTTTGGAAATTTGTCAGGTATTTCTTCATCTTTAACAGCGGAGGTTATGATCACATCATCTCCATGTTTCCAGTTGACGGGTGTGGCCACGCTATACTGAGCGGTTAATTGCATGCTATCAATTACACGAAGTATCTCGTCAAAATTGCGGCCTGTTGTCATCGGGTAAGTCAACATTAGTTTGACTTTTTTATCAGGCCCAATGACGAACACGGTGCGCACTGTTTGATTTGTTATTGGAGTCCTGCCTTCGAAAGTGCCTGGTTCGTCTTCAGGCAGCATGTCGTAAAGCTTTGCAATGGCCAGATCGCGGTCACCGATCATTGGAAAGTTGACTGCAGTTCCCTGGGTTTCTTTAATGTCCTCGGCCCATTTTTCATGATTCTCGATAGGATCAACACTCAAACCGATGATCTTTACATTACGTTTTTTAAACTCTGGGTCAAGTTTTGCCATATAACCCAGCTCCGTTGTACAAACAGGAGTAAAATCTTTGGGATGGGAGAAAAGAATGGCCCATCCGTCACCGATCCACTCATGAAAATGGATGGGGCCTTGCGTCGTTTCGGCGGTGAAGTCCGGGGCGATCCCATTTAATCGAATAGACATAGCTTTAAATTTTTGGTTTTTATAAATAATGTGATAATTGCACAAGATCTAACTGTTGCTCACCGGGTGCAGGCTGATCAACTTCATAAAGACGGGGGACTGATTTCTCTGCGCCGGTTAAGGTCGGGGTAATTGAATTGGCTCTTACCCTGGTTTAGCGGTTCTGGATTTGAAAGTTAACGATTCTGATGAACATAATTTCAGGTTTTAGTCACAATAATTATGTGCGGTGAAACGGCCTTTACGACGGCTCTTCCCACTATCCTCCGCAGTACCTGGGTTTATTTTTCGCTTTGCGTTTCACCTCATTTGTTTTGTATAACAAATATGCAACAACAAACAACACATTTCCAGTAACAAAAGTTACATTTCCCTCATAAGCCTGATCTGGTTACGATAAAGAAGAAGCTTTTTGTCGAGCTCCAGTCTTTTTAAGAGACGGGAAATAACTACGCGGTTGGTGCCGAGTTCGTCGGCTATTCTCTGGTGGCTTAAGTTGATCAATGGCGAGCCAGTGGTTTTTGATTTTTCCTTCAGGTAATTGACAAGGCGATCGTCAAGCTTCTTAAATGCAACGTCGTCGATGCTTTTCAGCACTTCGGTGAAGCGATTGAGAAAGGTGTTCATCACAAACCGTTTCCATGTCTTGTATTTCATCATCCACTCATCCGTAACGTCTACCGGAATGCAAAGCAACTCGCTGTCTTCCTCTGCGGTGCCTTTTATCACACTGGCATGGGCCATCATGCAACAGGTAAATGTCATCGCGCAACTCTCGCCCTCTCTCACATAATAAAGCAAGAGTTCCTGTCCTTCTTCGTTGATACGACTTACTTTGAAGGTGCCGCTTAATACGATCGGCACTGCCCGGATGGTTTGGCCGGGGTTGAGCATGACGTCACCTCCTTTGACCTGCATCAGCATTGATTTTGTCTCCATTTCGGCAAGCAATTCGGGTTCAAAAATGGAAGAGAACTCCTTCATGAATGTACTGGCTTCGCTGCCCATTTATTATTCTTTATTTATTCGACGGAATAATGTAACGCGGTAACCCCGCAGGAAAAAACTTTTGTTTCCAAAGATTTCAAATTGACCCTGCTTTTGATGTTTCCAAAGAGTGGAATGCCTTGTCCCAGTAAAATGGGATTTACAAAAAGCCAATATTCATCGATCAGGTTATATTCCATCAATGAATGTGCAGCACCCGGGCTGCCAAAAATCATGACGTTCTTTCCGGGCGCTTGTTTAAAACTATTTATCTCGCTAAAAACATTGTCGCTGATGAATTTTGTTTTGTCAGCTTTTTTCCCCCGCATTGTTTTCGACAATACCAATTTGTCTACTTTATTATACCATTGTGAATGCTCAATGTCATGTTTTGAGGCGTTGGGTTTATCAGCTGCAGCGGGCCAATAATTATCCATCATTTCCCAGGTTACCCGGCCATACAAGGCAGTATCTGCTTCGTTGGTAAATCCTCCAACGAGATCAAACATCTCATCATCCAGTTTTATCCAATCCATTTCCCCTTCCGGGCCTGCAACAAAACCATCAAGTGACACGTGCATCGATAAAATTATTCTTCTCATCCTGCTTAATTTATGTGCTTACCAAAACTACTCCTCAATTTATGCTGAGTTGGCTCATTTCTGAACTTTTCAAAGACGTTTTTTAGGGAAGTTTGAATTCAGCGAGTAGGAATGCTTAAAATATTTTGGATGGCGCGGCTATAATGCGTCATAACCTTAGCCTGGTTCTGACCTCTTCGACAATGTGCGGAATTGAACTTTCAGGAAAGGGCGACACACTGCTGGTATTGATCTCGCAAAGCGAATACTTTTTACCAGTATCGTTTGTATTTACGGAATTGATAAAAAAATCCGCATCCCAGATCACGGGCAGTCCTTCGCTTTCAATGCGGGTAATTTGTTGAAGTTGAGGTACCCATTTGTTTTCCATGATATTCTTTAAGTCTCTAAACAAACCACAATCTTCACTGAAATAATAGCGCTGGCTTGGTGATTTTTTTGGATAAAGGGCATTGACTTCCTGGTAACCAAAGCCGGTCACCTTTGCACCAGTCAGATAACAGCGAACCATGCCATTAATAATGTTTTGATTCCACTCCTGGTCGATCAACATATCATTTGTCGGAAAATAGGGCTCGACAGCCGCAAAGAAATCGTCGACCGCCAATATTTCTTCGCCGCCGCCTTTGGCCTGAGTTATGCCGATCCGGTTATTCTTATAGCCGGTTGCATCAATCTTAAATACTCCGTTCCCGCCGTTGCCACGATATGGTTTGAGAATTCGTATGCCAGTCAATTCTTTTAAAGAAAAAAAGTTCGCTTTAAAATCCTCAAATGAACGATACAATTTTATATCTCCTCCGAATTCTGTTTCTTTTACCCTGTGCAGGATTTCTTTTGTGCCCAACTTGAGGATCGTTTCGGGATGAGCAGAAACAAAACAGCCGTTGGTCGCCAGTTCAGTTAACAAGACATCAAGTTTTTTTCTGTCGTACCCTTGTTCGACGGGATTGACCCAGACCAGAATCGCCTTATATTTTGACAGTTCTTTGGCAAGTTTGCCGGATATCGAATCATGATAGAGAACAGAATCAACCTCAAATTCCCTTTCTTTAAAATGAATTGCAAGTTTTTTATACTTCTCTTCCGTAAGGGCGTTCTTTGCAGAACCCGGCTCTCCAAAGATCATCAATGCAATAGGACCGTTGTTCATGACTTTGGGATGTCTGTTACATAAAGTTATGCATAAGCCGCTTCGATCCTTTTTCGCACTTTCTGTTTGACTTCTGTTGTTGTAAAGGAATGATCGATTGCTTCAAGATTGCACTTTCTGAAATGTTCCTTCTTCCAGTCAAAAATTCTTTCCAGGAGTTCGTATTCATCTGCCAGTGTCACATTTGAAATTGTCCGCGCGTCGGTATTGATGCTCATGGAAACGCCGGCGCTAAAGATTTTGTCCGCGGCGTGATCTTCTATTTTGTCGAATACATTAACCTGGATATTGCTGGTTGGACAAATTTCCAGGTGAATATTGTTTTCTTTCAAAAAAGAAAGTAGTTGAAGATCTTCAGCACTCCGCACACCATGTCCAATTCTCGAAGGTTGAAAATTATTTAATGTTTCCCACACACTTTCTGGTCCCCTTGCTTCCCCGGCATGTGCTGTGCAGTGAATGTTATGAGCTTTGGCAAACTGAAAAGCCTTTATATGGTCATCGATCGGGAAACCTGCTTCGTTGGCAGCAATATCAAAACCAACAACATGTGTTCCTTTGTATTTTCTCACGAGTTCCACCGTTTCCATACTTTGATCCTCTGAATAATGTCTCAGGGTGCAGAGAATGACCCCGACATCAACACCGTATTTTTTTATTCCTTCTTTTGTTGCCTCGTTTACTGCACCGATAACTTCGTCGGGTGTCAGACCCTGTATGGTATGTTGCAGTGGCGCAAATCTTATTTCTGCATACAATACATTATCTGCATTCAGTTGCCTGAAGAGATCCAGGGTAACGAGTCGAAGCTGTTCTTCAGTTTGCATCAGTTCAAACCCGTTTATCGCTCTTTTTATGTAATCGGCAAGATCGGGACATTTCGGTGGTGCAATAAATGACCGAACATATTCATCAATGGTTACGGATGGTTTTAATAATTGAACAACGTCGTAACTCAGTGAGCAATCAAGGTGCAAATGCAGTTCGACCTTCGGAGTTTTTCTATAGTCCATAGCCTTTGCAATCTATATTTTTTAGCAGTCATCTTAAAAATGAAAGAAACTGCTTCAAAAGTTGTCATTAGCTCCCTGCAATGACGGCAAACGACTTTTGAAACAGTCTCCTGGCAGGAAAATCCAATTAGCAAAAACCTGCGAACCTTACGGCTTTGCAGGAATATGGAATTTTGATACCCATGACGGATCGATTGTCTTTGGATCTTTGAGATCAATTTCCGGATGTTCTTCAAGGTCCACCATTAACAAATAGATATTATTAGGATCATCTTTAAGGTTTGCTTTTTCCCAGAGATAGGTACAGGAATGTTGTCCTTCTAATTCATTCTTTGGTATCGCTCTTGAGCTGGTATATCCATTCCTGGTGGTTCTGTAAGTTCCTTTTTCTGCCTTTGTGATAAATATAGATTGACCCTTTGCATCTTTTGTAAATTCAACGGTCCCTTCTACTTGTGTCCATGCTTCATTGTCCATTCCGTATGTATTTGCCTGGACATACAAAAGGAATTCATACCGGCCATTTTCTTTGAATTTAAATTTGACGATCATGCCTCCGCCACTTTTGTAGCTGTTGTAGTTTGGGCCGGAAGTGGTGTTGACGTATCCTATTGTGGAGACAGTCGAAATCATCCAGTAAGTAGAGTCATCGGTCAGCAATTCGGCGGGAACTGTGGATCTGTCAGTTTGCGCATATCCGCTTATCGCGATCACAACGCTTAGCAAGAAAAATATTTTTTTCATAAAAAAGGTTTTAGTGACCTAAATGTCATTTCCCAAAACCCTTTTACGAAATACACGCGTAATGAAATGCTGTTTTAGCAGAGTGAGTTGACGAATCCGATGAATACCAAACTTCCTTTAATGAATGTGACGATCAATTTTTTAATTTGATCGCATTCTGATATTCGCCATACGTGGGAATTTGCTGCATGATCTTCGCCCTGACCTGTGTGAGCAGGTAAGTTTCTGCCTGGTAAAATTGAAACGCCACAACTGGATTGGTTGCCGCCTTGATCTTCTTGTAATAATCCTCAAGGCTTTGTTCCTGGACGTCACGATTAGCAAAATATCGCTCTGCAAGTGAATCAGCAGTACCCGGTGTCATTTTGTTGTATGCTATTGCGGTTTGTTCATACAACTGGATACGCTGTTTTGCGAGCATTTTGTTTTTTTGCAAATATTCATCATAGAGCTTCCAGAACGCGACAGAATCTTTTCCCGCGACTGAGACCAATTTCATTATAACCTCTTTTTTCTGTACAGCCAATAAGTTGACCGTCGCTTCAGCTTCAGCATCTGACATCTGAGCATACGTACCAAAGGAACTGAGCAAACAAATTATAGCAAGTGAGGTTGTTTTCGCTTTCATGATTTAATTTTTTTTGAAAGGAACTCAAAAATTGCTGAATACAGCGCGCGTCCATCAATTTTACCGTTAAATCCAAAAAGAAAAGCTGTACGCTGCAAGCTGTATGCTTCAAGCTTTAGCAAAATGCCGGGGTGGGACTACTCTTGATAGTTCTTGTAGCATGACGCTTGCAGCTTGTAGCAATCGAAGTCCGGAGCTTTTACTTGAATACGCTTTTTACTTGCTCCAGCGAAACGCCAAGTGTCTGTTGACAAATCGTATCGATTGTTTTTTCCTCTCCTGTGAAGTGAAAAACGCTGTGCACGTGGGTGAGCGATTGGCCGGGCGTCAAAAATGCAGCCGGCGAAACTGATTCCAGCTCATAGAAAGGACCCAGCTGCCTTCCGTCTTCCAATGGGCCATCATTGTAGGCATTGACAGCATCCCCACTGAAAGGAGGTTTCTTGGTATCCCATTCCATGTTCAAATATGGAGCCGACCGGTTTACATCAAAAAGCGCGATGGTTAGTATCTTATTGTCCGCGTCATAACTGCCGGCGATGTGTTTTGCCGAAGGCGGTACAATACCTAGTTTGCCCCGCATCTTGCCATCTGCCTTAAAATATAAAGTACTGTCACCATACTTGATCCGGCTTGAGGGGATCTCACCAAAGTAACCTGTATTCGCTGGTTTGTTTGCACTATCTTTTTTGAATGGGATAATAACTGTTGTGTGAGGGGAAGGTGGAAACATATCGAGCATCCAGATACAGGGCATTCCTGTAGAGTCGGTCCATTGAAACTTGCCGGTATTTGTTATGCTATTTTCAGTGAAGTAACCGACGGCTCTTATATCATTTCCATAATCGATCTTCAGCCATTGCCTGATCGTGGATTTGTCAAGCAACCGGATTTTACGGTTGATAGTAAGTCTTAGTTCAGCGCCTGCATAATTCGACAGCTTCATATCCTTTTTTAGCGAAGCCATCGTGTCCGAGGTCGAGAGCAAGTCCCATGATTCGGTATCAAAGGATGCCGGTATCTTCCAGTTTGCAAAACTCATTTCGAAACCCCTTGCGAAAAAAAGTGAGAATGGTCCTCCTTCCGGTCCGAGCCAGATACGATTTTCACCGCCATAAGCGTTCATGTGCGGGTCAGGTTCAGCGTCAAAGGCCTTATAATTGATCCACCCAAAACTGGAGCCGTCGCCGGGAGTAGAGGTAAATACTTTTGCCTGGTATTTTGGTGACACGATCACTCTTGAATTCCCGCGGGAGAGGACGACTACACTATCATCATACTTCCTGAGAAAGGCCAGGTCTTTTTCAAAGGGTGACAAACGACAAGAGCAGACCGCACTGATGCAGCCTAATAAGATCGCTAAGCTTGTTTTATTCATAATGGTTACGAGGGGCTAAATCTAAACGATAGATCCTGCGACGGGTCGCAAATTAAAAAATATAAATTGTCTTTATTATTTTTTTACCTCGTCATGGATTTCGTTGCAGGTCGTCGGCTCTTCGCTGTTTTTTATCTTCGTGATTGTCCAACGCACCTTATTATCAGTGTAATTCATCTTTTGTACAGTAATAGTTTGTTTGAAACACTTGTTGCCGTTATACACATCTTCAGCGTAATAGTCGGCAAAGATCTCTGCAGAATTTTCAGTTTGAATGATCGTAGACATACTTTTTATCACAACTTTGTTGACGCCACCAAAAGCCTTGTACGAACAAAACCACTCCTCACCCTGGCTCACCCAATAATTATTATATGTCATGTTCCATGCTTTATGACAATCATTGTTGTTAAAAGCACCGAAGAAATTATTTACAACATCTGCACCCGTTAAACCTTCATCGTCTTTGAATGCCGATTGTCCGTCATCCTTAACATTTGGCGGAACAGGGCCCGAGCTATCTGGTATGGTCGAAGCGGGTGGGGGTGACGTGGTGGAATCATAGTACGTACTTGTCAATTTAACAGAATCATTCGATGTATCGCGTGCCGTTGTTGTTGTGTCCGATAAGCTGGTAATTTTTTTCTCCTTCTCAGTCTCGTTCATTTTAGTTACAACATATCGTATCAGCGGGCTAAGAAGGAGCAGCGTACCCAGGATAACATAAATCGTCTGCGTGGCTGGCTTCTTTTTTGGGGGTGGCGAATGAGGTTCTTCAGTAGTTGTAGTGCCGGTTGCCTTTAAACGAGCATCGTATATTTTTCGCTTTGCGTCATCCACGAGCGTCTCATACGCCTCATTGATATCCCTAAATCGTTCCTCAAAAAATTTATCGCCATCATTTTTATCGGGATGAAACTTTATGCTCAGTTTCCTGTAGGCTTTTTTGATCTCGTCCTGCGATGCACTCCTCGCAATACCTAAAATGTAGTAGTAGTCTTTGATGTTATCGCTGCTCATAGAAGGACTGATGGGAAAGTTCTTTCCTGAAGTTAGCAAATTTCAGAATGGACGGGAGACACAGTTACTTCCATATCTTCTCTTGCAAACATTGAGTTTCGAAAAAGCTTTTGACAATTAAATTCCATTTCATCAAGCATGTCATCATCATGATCGGGATCGTGGTGAGTAATAATAAGTCTTTTCACATTTGCCAGCGCAGCAACTTCCGCAGCGTGTTCAAATGAGCTATGTCCCCAACCTTTAAATTTCTTGTATTCTTCGGGAGTATACTGCCCATCGTGTATCAGGAGGTCGGCATCTTTCGCAAGTTCTACAATGACAGGATCTATTCCATCAATATGTTCCACATCGGTGCAAAAAGCGAGGACTACAGAATCATCTTCCACCCGGAAGCCATACGATCCACCAGGAATGATATGATGTTGCGGCGCCGCCTTGATGACTGCTCCAAATAGCTTTTCTCGCTCACCGTAAGTGTAGAACTCAAACTTGGCGCCCATCGTATCAAGGCCCACCGGGAAATATTCTGCCTGCATCTGGACAGAAAATATTTCTTTTAGATTTTTTATTTTTCCCCGGCGACCCATAGCCAATATCCCGAGTGTTTGCTCTTTATTATACGCGGGTGCGAAGAACGGCAGACCCTGTATATGATCCAAATGGAAATGAGAAAAAAGGATGTTGATGATATGTTGCGATAGTCCGCTGCGGATGATCTCTTTCCCCAGGTTTCGGATACCAGTCCCTGCATCAATGATGGCTATCCGATTTGCATTTTCACGATGAATCCTCAAACAGGTTGTACTTCCGCCGTATCGCTCAAATTCTTTGCCGCATACAGGTAAAGAACCCCGCACTCCGTAAAATTTGATTTTCATTTATCCAACTATTGAACCTGAATAAAGAATTTATAGGGCGAGAGGGTGTGTCAAATCATTTCTAAGGTACATTTTTTAAATACACTTTGAAAAATTATATTTCTTTTTGGTGATGGAAGTACCAGTAACAAAATATTTATCGCTTGCGTGATTGTTGCTTCCGGATACGACTTAAGGTCTCAGGGGAAATCCCGAGGTAAGATGCGATCATATGCTGCGGTACACGCTGCAAGAGTGAAGGATACTTCTTTACGAAATCATTATATCGCTCTTCTGCCGTGGCGCTCAGTGAAGAGATAATGCGCTGATTTTTTGCTTCTACGCTTTTTTGCAAAGCGGTTTCATATTGTTCTGCTGATGCCGGAATGTGCTTATTCAGTTTTTGGATGGATGACAGTTCTGTCAGCAAAACTTCAGAATCTTCGAGCGCCTCAATAAAACATCGCGATGGAACATCACTTTTAAAGCTCATGTCACCTGTCCACCAATTTTCAGGTGAAAATTGAAGGATATGCTCCTTTCCGTTATCATCTATCGTGTAGGTGCGCAAACAACCAGAAGCGACAAATATGGAATACCTGGCCATCTCACCTTCGCGGAGGAGGAATTCACCTTTGTTTACTTTTTTGGGAATAAAAAGTGTTTTGATAAATTCAAACTGTTCATCCGTAACAGGAAAACCTCGTTCGAGAAAGGCGCGCAACTTCTCCAGCATCTCACCAGCTTTTGTGAAGGATATTCACAAAGTTCATTGATTCCTATAAGACCGAAAAATTAAATGCGAAGTCGTTTATTTAGTACAAAATACTTTTTACATTCCGTAGACGAAGCAATCATTTGTGCACAGACTGAATCACTTCTTTTAAAAATTTATTTTCATCGATGGTATGCAAACCTAACCTGACAACTATCAATTTTTCGGACGGAATGATATAAACATCCTGTCCTCCGTATCCATCAGCAAAAAACATATCAGGAGGCACATCAGGATACCAGCGTTTAGTACTGTCATTTTCATCGTAGCCATTCAACCAAAATTGGTAACCGTAATGTTTTCTTTCGTCAGCATTAGATGGGTGCACGCTTTCCTTTACCCAGTTTACTGGCAAAATCTGTTGCCCGTTCCACATCCCATTTTTGTAATACAATAAACCGAACCTTGCAAAATCCCTGGCCGTTGCATAACTGTATGAAGAGCCAATGTATGTTCCCGATGCATCAGGTTCTAGTAAAAAACTGTAAGCATTTATTTTATAAAAGAGTTCCTGGTAAGGAAATCCTGTATAATCCCTCTCGCCAACTATTTGCCTTACCAGTTTGCTAAGGATATTTGAATTGCCGCTTGAATAATTAAAAACAGTTCCGGGCTGATATTTTAAAGTAAGTGAAGCCGCATAAGCAGCCATGTCTCCTTCACGGAATAACATTTTTGTTACGCTGCTGGGTCTTGTGTAGTTCTCTGTAAAATCAAGCCCCGTAGTTTGCTGCAGTAAATTTTTTATTGTGATCTTGTCTTTTTCTGAATTTGCCCATGCTCCAATCGGTGCAGGTTCATCAACAGAAAGTTTGTGTTGATTCACAAGGATCCCTATCATCGCACCTGTCAGGCTTTTTGACATGGACCATCCCAACATTACAGTATTCTTGTCAAAACCGGGCGCATATTTCTCTGCTATGATATCCCCGTCATACAAAACCAGGACTGCTCTTGTGTAGGCTGGTTTACCGTTTGCCGCTGTTTCGTTCATTACATTATCTACAGCTTTTTGGAGGTGGTCTTTATCGATATTGGAAGGGAATGAATTTGCCACCCTGTCTCCGTAGGGCCAATCAACGGTATCACTGTTGGCAATGGGTGTTGGGGGGAATGAAAACTTTTGGCTTCGTATTTCATCTTCACTGAGATCATTGACCAAGGTGCAACCACATCCGTTCCGATAGATGGTTTTGCTTTTCGCAATTCCCCAAACAGACCCTGTCACGGAAGAGTCCTTTTCATTGACAGTAAATTTTCCAAGCGAGACCGGAAAATCGGCAAGGTCTTCCCGTATGACGTCTCCGGGAGCCCGGTGTTGAAGATAAACGGCAGAACACAGATTTTTAGAACCATACCCGCTGACATCACGAAAGACCGTGGAGGAAAGCCAGGTGAACAAAATGATGACTACAACCAGCAATGCTAAGAGCATGTACCGGACTAAGCTTTTTCTTTTCATGCAAATGAAGAGCAAGCCGCTTTCGAAATCGTTGTGGCTTGTTATTTAAAGATAAAAACTAGCCGGCACCTTCTAAAATCATGGTTCAATGTTTAACGGTAAACGGTTTGGGTGTTTAACAGTTAAATAACTAAAGCGGCGGGTTCAGAAATAAAGCTGTATACCTTCGGAATAAGGGAAACCATTCCCCCTTTCAAGCATTTAATTATTCAAAATAAAAACTATGAACCCCGGTAAAATTTTGCTTTACGGATCAATACTTCTGCTTATTGCCTGCGGGCCCAGCACCAAAATAGAGAAAACCTGGACAGATCCTTCTTTCACACCGTCATCGGTGCAATCGTTTAAGAAAATTCTCGTGATGGGGCTTTTAAAAGATGAATCTACGCGAAGGATCGCTGAGGATAAAATGGTGGCAACATTCAAAAACGTAACCGCCGTTCAGTCGTATAGCTATCTTCAACCAACGGATACGATCAGGAGTGAAGTTGAAGACAAGTTAAAAAAAGATGGGTTTGATGGCGTTGTGATAATGCGTTTGGCTGACGTTGACAAAAGTGTTTCTTATGTTCCGGGGACAGGATACGGAGGCTGGTATGGTTATCGGTATTCCTCGCCGGGTTATTACCAGGAGGATAAAACATTTTATGTTGAGACAAATTTTTATTCTCTTCCGGAGACCAAATTGCTGTGGTCGGGAACGACGTCCTCATTAAATCCAAATAAACTCGATCGGACGGTTGATGATGTCATCAACACTTTAAAAGCCCAGCTACAGAAACAGAAATTGATAAAATGATATATCCATTTTGTTGAAAAGAATTTCTGGGCCGTCTCTGAACCGATGACATGGCAATGTAACAGAATTGTCATCGTGCAAGGTTTTTATGTCATACTTCTGACAATTATTGCATTCAATTGTTAGCGAATAGTTATAGACAAAGCGGGCAATTTCCTTTGCCCGCTTTTTGCGCATTCTATGTAGACTTAAATTGAAAACTATGAAAAAGTTATTTGTGATCGTAATATCCCTAATGATAGTAACAGCAGCATCGGCACAGGTAAAGGGAGGCGGGCATTACTACAGGGGAGGGGGAAGGTACTATCCGCATACGAGGGTAATTGTCGGCCTCGGTGCTGGTTACTATTCACCATATTATTACCCATTTTATCCTTATCCTCCTTATGACTATGGATACCGGAGACCTTCGAGATTAGAATTAAAGATTCAGGATATCCAGGCAGATTATAAAGACAGAATCTATTCGGTGAGACATGATAAGAGCATATCAAAAAGCGGAAGAAAGGCAATGATACATCAATTAAAATCCGACCGTGAATTGGCAATCCATGACGCGCAACGGAATTACTATAAGTCGTACGATAATCCGTCAGGAATATCCAATGAACGATAAGGTGATTGTATTCGATGAGAAAAAATTAAAGGCCGCATTGCGGCCTTTTTTAAGAAACGATTTCGCCTGTTTTTCTCATTGTTTCGTATTGGGATGACGGCATTCTTTCCAGTACTCCAAATGAGTTTAATGTCTCGCTTTACTTCCTCGTACCGGCCCTTTTTCTGAAAAAGACCCTGCACAGTCATTTGAGTGTAGGCTTCATTAACCGTTGACTGGTCAACCGCGGTAGAATAAAAGATAAAGGGAATGCTTTTTTTTCTCAGTGATGGATATTGATCGATTTGTCGCTTGAATTCAATTCCAGCCAACCCCGGAATATTTACATCACAAAAAATAATAAAGAGTTGATCGTGGATTGTTTTTAAGTAGTCAAGTGCATCCCTGCAGTTTGTGAACCAAACCCGTCTGTTTTTAATTGCCAGTTCCTTCAGCGCGGTCTCAAAAATGTCTTTGTCATCAACTTCGTCGTCAATAACAACAATAGGCTCCGGATCCATATGCTATTTGTTAGCAACTCGTCGAAAACAAATACGATGCTAAATTGATGCGTGAACACAATTCTTTGCGAGATAAGCCGATAATTTATTTATCGCTGATCTTATTCAAGGTTTTCAATAAAGACTTTGAAGGACGATTTTGCAAACTGTTCAGATAAACGATTTTTTTATCTTTCATCCGCCAGTTGTCACAATAAAGCATCGAGTCTTTACTGCCGTCGGCGTTGCGCCATGTATTCCACGTCCACGCGATCACCCATTGCTGGTCGCGGTCCTTGTTGTGAAGTGAGATCAGCGAGAATGGCATATTCAACGTCTCTTTGTAATTTTTGCGCCATTTACGCAATGTTGCTTCAATCGTATTATTGGTGGTTGTAAATCTCCTCCCGTCTGGCAAGTCAAACATTGTCGTATCTCCAAAATAAGAGGCTAATGCCCCGGCTGAATCACTATCCCAGGCTTTATAAGCATTTAATATTAATTGGGAATTTTCCGGATCACCTGCTTCCCAGTTCCTGAAGATAACGGTTGTGGGCAACGTACTTGGCTGCTCCGTAGACTGCTTTGTATTTGCGATGGAGGATGAATCGGCGGTGGCCGATTGTTTGTCTACAGTTTTATTGTTATTACAGGATACAATAAATACTCCTTGCAACAGGCAAAATAAGAATCGTTTGAGCATTTTGATGTGTTTTACTGGTGAGGTATAATGGCGGGAAATTTATTTGCCATTAAATTATTTTCAATTTATAGAAAAACTGGGTTCTAAGCATTTGTTGTGGTCAAACCTTTGCCAAACTTTGCATGCTTTTTTTAGAAATGAAGAAGTGTTCATACTGAGTTTTGTCACTTGTTGCTTTGGTATGAGTATCACTTCCCGAATTGAGCCCAAACAGCTGGACCAGGTAATTACCAACGCCAGTGAGAGTTTTCCAGAGTTTTTGGAGGATCAAAATGATGGCGAACAAAGGAATAAGAAAAACGACCTCTGCTAAAACTCTTGGCCTAATTGATTCAGAAATTTTTTCATAAAAAAACAATTGAAGTTTTGGCAATAAGATAAATAGGCACGGGCGACGTACTTACGCCAGGCAGAATGGTTAAGAAGAGAGGAGTAAAGCTGATTTATTTTAACGCAAGGGCCAGGGCTGTCCAGTCATGATCACCGAGGCCATTTTCCACACATTCATACAACCTTTCCTGCATTAGTTTTCCAATTGGCATTTCTGCCTTCACTTCATTTGATTGACTCATGACAAGATTTGCATCTTTCAGCCCAAGTTTAAGGGCAAAGCCTGCAGGTTGAAACATTTCCTTTAAAAGTATATTGCTGTAGTTGATATAAACCGGCGCTGCAAACAATGTCTGGGTGATCATGTTGATCCAGGCAGTGCTGTCGACGCCACTTTTTTTAGCGAGGTTAATACCTTCTGCCATTGATTCGATAGCCGAAACAATCAAAAAGTTAGTGCAAAGTTTGGCCACATTTGCCGCCTGCGTTTCATTACCGAATTCCCAAATCCCGATCCCACCGGCATCTTGCAACAATGGCTTAATAGTTTCAATGATCTTTGCCTCTCCGGCCACAAGAAAATTCAATTTCCCCGCACGCGCCGCTTCTGGCCGGCCCATGACGGGCGCTGCGATGTAATGATTATTGAATTGTTTGTGTACCTGCGTGAGTTCTTTCGCGGTGGCAGGTAAAATTGTGCTCACTGAAATATGAACGCCACCTTCCTTTAAATTGTGAGCAATACCATTATCTCCCTTGGTTATATCGTTTAATGCGCCATCATCAGACACAACACTGAAAACGATGTCACATTTTTGCGCAAGCTCTTTTATCCCGGTGCATCTTATCGCTCCTTTTTCGACGAGATGTTCCGTTTTCGACGCCGTACGATTGAAGACGAATAGTCGTCGTTTTTTCTGCAATACATTTTCGGCAATAGGTGATCCGAGATTACCCAATCCAATAAAACCGATCTCCATGGTGTTATTTCGTTTTTCAATAAAAAAATAATATCAGTCAAATTCAATTGGTGTCCGCGACAGTGTAATCAACCGCAAAAAAATGCAGAGGAGAAGCGGATTTAAACACAAGCGTGGCCATGCCTTGTAATCTTTACTTCTTCTTTATCAATTTTGCCTTTTCCAGCTGTTTGATGAGTGTCGAAGTATAGGCCTGGCTGAATTTTTTTAGTGTCTCAGGGCTAAATACCTTGGATTGTACTGCCCACATGATCTCTTCTGATGCCACATCATACAAATTGCTTTGCATGACATAGGTTTTTTCGTGGTCATAATAACTGGGGGTAGAAACAGACGGATACCAGTAGGTATAATAACCAGTATAGTATGTTTGATACGGTTGAATTGAATAAGCGGTGGTACCGGGAGTATAACCCAGGCTTTCCTCTTTTTTCAACAAAGAGGCCACAAACACCCCATCACAGCCGCTTTCTTTCACTTTGGCTACTACTTCATCCTTTGTGGGCAGTTTGGGATCCTTGACCGAAGCAGGTATCATGTCTATACTTTTCACCACCTGGTGGCCCCTGGAGGTGGCAACCTTAGCCAGGTCGTTTTCGACTGTCGATCTTGCCTCCGGATCGGCGGACATTACTACGATGAATACTTTGCTGAATGATTTCCCCTGGATCTTATCCTTATTGACCCAAACACCGGTCGATTCTTTGGGCGTTGAGCAAGCTGCGAGTATGAGGGCGACGATAAAAGGGACGAAAACTCTTTTTTTCATATGTTATTGTTTATTGGTGTACCAGGGAACGGCTATCACGTCATAGTGGGGTTCTGGTATGACTTTGAGTCCGGCCCAATTGATGACAAAAGTTACGCCTCTGACGATGAAAGAAATTGGTTGCGATAGGCTAAGTTCGCCAATAATTATAAAACTTGCCTATGTGCGCCAAATAGGTGCAGGCACCCAAGTTCGGCGTTGTTAAAACCCTAAAAATCATGCGCTATACAAACTAAACTTGCGCGAATTGCGTTATAAAATGGTTACCCTGTTTCAAATAAATTGCGTCATACATTTGCCAATTCGTAACTACTGAATAGTATGAAAAAAATTGTACTGCTTGCGTTTTATTCATCTCTTGTTCTGCTTTCAGGTGCTCAAACAAACACCAATTCAAAAAAATATCCGAGCCTCTTTTGGGAAATTACCGGGAATGGCCTTTCACGACCTTCCTATCTTTTCGGAACGATGCATGTGAGCAGTAAGCTGGTCTTTCACCTTCCCGATTCTTTTTACCTGGCCATTAAAAATGTAGATGTGGTGGCCCTCGAAACGAACCCCGAATCCTGGCAAGAGGATTTGGTCAAATACGATATTGACGACAATTCGTATCGGAGGCAGCTTTCTTACTTCTGGAATAACCTGAAACAGATACCAGATGATTATTTGAATATTCGCACGCTTCAATTTGGCAGATACGAAAAACAGATTGAAGCGGCCTTATACAGTCGCCCTTCCACAATTAATAACCTTTTGTACCGTAATTATTCTGATTATTCAAGTGACTT
>DASYSW010000687.1:0-2817 GCA_036002905.1 Chitinophagaceae bacterium | reverse complement strand
AAACTGACTTTTATTCGATCACTAAATTTGCGGACGATAAATACCTGTCAACCTATAGACTTCCACTGGTTGCAGGAAGAAATCTTCAGCCTTCTGACACGGCCAGGGAATTCTTAGTAAGCCAGCTGCTGGTAAAGAATCTCGGAATTAAAGACCCGGAGGATGTATTGAATAAAAACATTAACCTCTGGGGCTTCATGAATGGTCGGATAGTAGGTGTTGTAAAGGACTACAACAGCAGGTCTTTCCGTCGTGATCTTGCACCTGTTCTCATTACGACCTCGAAAAATTTTTATAACGAGGCAGGAATAAAATTCGCAACGGTCGACGCATCCTCCGCAATGCGATCAATTGAAAAGATTTGGAGCCGCACTTTCCCGGAATTCGTTTTTGAGTATAAGTTTCTCGATGATAAAATTGAAAGTTTTTACAAGCAGGAAAACCAGTTATCGAATCTCTATAAAATTTTTGCGGTCATTGCCATATTCCTGAGCTGCCTCGGCTTGTATGGCCTCGCCTCCTTTATGGCTGTTCAAAGAATAAAAGAAGTGGGAATAAGAAAGGTGCTGGGAGCAACTGTAAGCAGTGTGGTGTATCTCTTCTCAAAAGAATTTATCATCCTGATCGGGATAGCTTTTGCTATTGCAACACCGATAGCCTGGTATTTCATGCACAAATGGCTACAGGATTATGCGTATCGCATTAAGATAAGCTGGTGGTTGTTCATTGTAGGGGGAATAGCCTCTATCGCCATTGCATTGATAACAGTAAGTTTCCAGGCAATAAAGGCGGCAGTGGCCAACCCGGTGAAATCGCTTAGAACGGAATGAGGAATGAGTGATCAGTGATGAGTAGGCCTAACTCATTACTGATTACTGATCGCTCATAAAAAAGAAAAAAATATGATCAGAAATTATTTCAAAGTCGCCTGGAGAAATCTTTTAAAGAACAAAGCCTTTTCCTTTATTAATATAATGGGTTTGTCCATCGGTATAGCCGTCTGCTTTATTATTATGCTTTATGTACAGGATGAGTTGAGCTACGACCGGTTTAATGTAAAAGCAGGGAGAATATACCGCATTGCGTTTAAAGCAAGGATCAATGGTGGAAAAATAAATGAGAGCAATGTAATGCCGCCGGTTGCTGCGGCCTTACAGAGAGATTATCCCGAAGTAGAAGAAGTAACAAGAATAAATGAAGGAGGAAAACCCAAAATTACCTATAAAGACAAATCATTTAAAGATGACCGGGTGGGCCTGGTCGACTCGAATTTTTTCAGCGTATTCACCCTTTCATTTATTGATGGCAATCCCAAAACATCGTTGATAGAACCACATACCGTGGTAGTAACAAAAGAATTTGCACATAAATTTTTCGGAAACGAAGACCCTATGGGTAAACTGATTACCATCACCGGCGGTACAGATCAAACGCCATGTAAGATAACAGGTGTGGTTAATAAAATACCCACCAACTCACACTTTCATTTCGACTTATTTGTATCCCTATCCAGTCTTCCTTATGCAAAAGATCCTTCCTGGATGTCTTCCGGCATGTTTACCTATCTCGTGCTGAAAAAAGGATATGATTACAAAAAACTGGAAGCAAAGTTTCCGGCAATGGTAGAAAAATATATGGGGCCGCAAATACAGCAGGCCATGGGGTTAAGCCTGTCGCAGTTCCGTACAAAGGGTAATGAGCTTGGATTTGTATTGCAGCCTCTTACAAAGATCCACCTCGCAAATTATCCCAGCAACTATGAAATGGAACCTGGTGGCGACATTTCCTATGTCTATATTTTTGGCGCTGTCGCCATCTTTATGCTGTTGATCGCTTGCATCAACTTCATTAATCTTTCCACAGCAAGCGCATCTAAACGGGCGAAAGAAGTAGGTGTGCGCAAGGTAATGGGATCGGGTAAACTGCAATTGACCAAACAATTTCTTTTAGAATCGTTGTTGATCACTGGTATTGCTTTACTGGTAGCGGGCATTCTCGTACAGATAACCTTACCAGCCTTCAATTCTTTATCCGGTAAACATTTAGTTCCCGGATTCAGCATTGCCCGTTTATCAGGTATTCTCCTGCTTGGGTTAACCGTAAGTTTGCTCGCCGGCCTCTATCCCGCGTTTTATTTGTCTTCATTCAAACCCATTGCAACCCTAAAAGGAAAATTAAATGCAGGCACAAAGAACTACGGTTTAAGAAGCAGCCTTGTTGTTTTTCAATTCTTCATCTCTGTCAGTTTGATTATAGGCACTGTTATCGTCTACCAGCAGATGAAATATATCCGCAACAAAAAATTAGGTTACAATAAAGAACAAGTGCTTGTCATCGCTAATTCATACCAGCTTGGAAAAAATGAAAAGATACTAAGGGATGAGCTACTGAAAGACACGCGTGTTCTCAATGTAACGACCTCCGGTTATAGACCTGCAGGATATAGTGATAATAACAATGCATTGGGATATCCTGAAGGAAGGGAGGAGCAAATGACCAAGTCAGTGGAGTATAAAATAGACGAAAGGTATATTCCCACATTCGGTATTCAAATGGCCGCGGGCAGAAATTTTTCGCCGCAATTCTCAACTGACTCGCTGGCGATGATTATGAATGAAACAGCCGTGAAAGCATTCGGTTTCAAAAATAATCAAGATGCATTGGGTAAACGTATTGTGCGGCAAAACAGCGACAGGGGAACTAATATTCCTTATACAGTTGTTGGCGTAGTAAAAGATTTTCATTTCAAATCATTGCATGAAGCTATCTCACCACTGCTTATGGTATTGCATCCTGAATCAGGTTTGATCATAAAAA
>DASYSW010000686.1:0-6363 GCA_036002905.1 Chitinophagaceae bacterium | reverse complement strand
ACGATGACTGGACCAAAACTCTTCACCAGTTTGTGTTGCCCCTCACAAAAGAGTATAAGGTTGATTTTGAAAAGTCGCTGGTGCAGGAAATAAAGGCAGGTGACCCCGAAGTCAAATTATTCTTACTGGAAAAAGGCGATTATCTGGTATTTCAACCTTCTTTTTCGTATAAAGGATATGAAACGAAAGCAAGAGACAGGGATGAGATCATTGTGCCGAATGGCGATAAGGTAATGATCGTTCATCGCAACCGGGACGTGGAGCAGGCCTTCATCAGTAACTTACAAAACCTTCATTCCAATTTTATCTACCAGGAAGATACACATGCGCTCGCATTGAAAGGAGCTGACGTACTTAAGAACAACTGGTTCTTTTTGTTTGTGGACGCTATGAATGAGATGAAGATCCCGGTGTTTGGTTTTGAAGCATTGAAAAATTTTCGTTTCAACACAGCCAAGCCGCAAACAAAAATTTTCATCAGCAGCAATACAGATTGGTTCGATGCAAGAGTCGATATCGTTTTTGGAGATCAACAGGTAACTGTAGCCGAGGTAAAAAGGGCATTGGCCAATAAACAACAATTTGTTCAGCTTAATGACGGTACCCTTGGAATTCTGCCCGAAGAATGGATCAAAAAATATTCGCTGCTGTTTCGTGTAGGTGAAGGCAAGACAAATTCATTAAAATTATCCCGTTACCATTTAAGCGTGGTGGATGAGTTGTATGAGAACCGCGATGAGAATGAACTTGTAGTTGAATTGGAAGAAAAGTATCAGCGTCTTCGTGAATTTGACAAGATCAATGACATTGAGCCGCCCGACCATCTGCAACATGTGCTCCGCCCTTACCAAATTGCAGGTTATCAATGGCTAAATTATTTGCATGAGATAAACTGGGGTGGCATCCTCGCTGACGACATGGGTTTGGGAAAAACAGTGCAGGCACTTTCCTTTCTTGAAAAATACAGGTCCCGGCATGGAAAATTGAAGGCATTGGTCGTTTGTCCCACCACTCTTATTTACAACTGGGAAAATGAAATAAAAAAATTCACTCCTTCACTTACTTATCATATTCATCATGGGGGTCAGCGATCAAGAGTAAAAGATGAACTCATGAACTATGATATCACCATTACAACTTATGGAACCCTGCGCAGTGATATCAAGTTATTTGTAAGCATAGAGTTCGATTATATTATTTTGGATGAGTCCCAGGCAATCAAAAACCCCTCCAGCAAGGTAACAAGAGCGGCTTCTTTGCTTAATGCAAAACACCGCCTGTGCATGAGTGGTACTCCACTCCAGAATAATACATTTGACATTTTTGCCCAGATGAATTTTCTCAACCCCGGCTTGCTGGGAACCATGGAATTTTTCCGTCAGGAGTTCTCTATTCCGATTGATAAGTTTGGAGAAGAAGACAGGAAGGATCACCTGAAAAAGATCCTTTATCCCTTTATTCTGCGTCGTACAAAGGAACAGGTTGCAAAAGACCTTCCCGAAAAGCAGGAAATGGTTTTGTTCTGTGAAATGGAAGATGAGCAAAGAAAAATTTATGATGCTTACCGGAATGACTACCGGAATCAAATTCTTGGTACGATTGAAAGCCAGGGCATCCAACGTTCCCAGCTTACGATTTTGCAAGGGTTGATGAAGCTCCGGCAGATCTGCGACTCACCTGCTATCTTAAATGAAGCGGAAAACTTCGAAAACCATTCTATCAAGCTCGAAGAACTAACAAGGGAAATAACCGAAAATATCGGCAACCACAAGGCGTTGATCTTTTCTCAATTTCTCGGCATGCTGGCATTGATCAAAGGAAAGCTTACTGAGCTTGGGGTTAAGTTCGAATATTTCGACGGAAGCACTTCTGCGCCGGATAGAGAAAAGGCTATTCAGAGTTTTCAAAATGACGAGACCGTAAGAGTGTTTCTCATCTCTTTAAAAGCAGGTGGAGTGGGTTTGAACTTAACGGCAGCAGACTATGTCTATATTGTTGATCCCTGGTGGAACCCTGCAGTTGAACAACAGGCTATTGACCGGACACACCGCATTGGCCAGACCAAGAATATTTTTGCTTACCGCATGATCTGTAAGGATACTATTGAAGACAAAATTCTCCAGTTGCAGGAAAAGAAACGACTTCTTGCCAAAGAGCTGATCGCCGATGATGCAACATTTGTGAAGAGCCTTACAAGAGAAGATGTGGAATACCTATTCAGCTAATAAAAAAACCGCCCCGAAATCGGAACGGTTTATTCAATGGATTAGTAAGAGAGAAGATTAATGAGCTCTTTTTCGATTATGATCATATCCCTGCGCAGCAGGCGAAGATCCCGATATAAATACACCCAGAACTGATCTCAAAAAGCGAAAAATATTCAATGAAGGTTTGTAATAACTCCGGTAGATCTTTGCCTCTTCGTGAGAATGAATGATGGGTTTGTTTTTCATTTTCGGATTATTTTGAAGTGGTTAACGAATATTCTATAGGGCTTAGTATGTAAAGCTACTATTTATATTTCTTTTATGATACAAATAACTGCTTAATTTATCGAACAGAGGCCATTCCGATGCCTTCTTTTATAGTCCCGGATAGTTAAGATTCTATACCAAACGAGTAATATTACTGCATATAAGGTATAGTTGTTCGATTGATCGGTAAGCATTGCCAGGAGCAAGCACATTGGAAGGAATGCTTCATAAATAAATTACTTTACCTTTCTAAAAAAATTTCTACTGATGAAATTGGTTTCTTTCCTCGAAGAAGAACGCGACAGGTTGGGTGTGTTGATCAATAATGTGGTCTATGATATGGAAATTCTACATCCTGACCTGCCAAATAGTATGGGAATGTTTTTGAATTATTGGGAAGATGCATTTCCTGTGGCACAAGCAGGGGAGTTAATGCTGCGCGAAGGAACAAGAACAAGCAACAAAGGGATCCCCGTAAATAATGTGCAGTTACTGGCGCCTGTTCCATTTCCAACTTCGTGTCGGGATGGTTATGGATTCCGGCAGCATGTAGCAGCCGCGAGAAAAAATCGTGGAGTTGAAATGATCCCTGAATTTGATCAATACCCCGTCTTTTATTTTACGAACCCACATACCATACGAGGCGGAGGCGGAATAAAATGCATGCCTGACCACCTGGAGAAACTGGATTTTGAACTGGAAGCAGCTATTGTGATCTGTAAACACGGAAGAAATATTCCTGCTGAAGAAGCTGATGAATACATCGGTGGATTGATGATCATGAATGATCTCAGTGCAAGGCGGCTACAGCTGGAAGAAATGTTACTTAGCCTGGGTCCTGCAAAAGGAAAGGACTTTGCCACTGCGCTCGGCCCGTGGCTTGTAACCATCGATGAGCTGGAAGAATTTGTTGTACCTGCAAAAGAAAATCATACAGGCAAGAGTTGGAATTTGCCAATGAGGTGCTATGTAAACGAGCGCCAGGTAAGTGAAGGAAATCTTGCAGACGTGACATGGACCTTTGCTGAGCTCATCGAAAGGGCATCTTATGGCGTTGATCTTTACCCCGGGGATATAATCGGGAGTGGGACGGTGGGAACGGGATGTTTTTTAGAGCTAAACGGAACAGCTAAACTGAAGGATCCAAATTTTCCCGAGCAATGGTTAATAGCAGGGGATGTGGTAGAAATGGAGATAGACGGATTAGGAAAATTAACCAATACGATCGTCGCGGATGAAAGTGACTGGAGTATTTTAAAGAGAAAGAAGATTTAGATTATAAATTGCGAAATACCTCCTCTGAAAAATAAAAAGGCCGCCCGGTTATATTTTGAACTTACATAGTCTGCAAACACATGAGAAATCCAAAGAGATAGCACGGGCAGCCCGAAATTAAACGAATGCGATCCCGGAAAATTATATAACTACCTTGTTAATTCGCTTAGCCGTGGCGCTACCGGCATTTTTCACCTTCCCCAGGAAAGAGTCCTTTACCTTCAACTCCTTAACAGCATTTACCTCAGCAGAACCGACACCATCGTTATCAATGTCCATTGTTTGAACTAATAGATCAGATGCTTTAATCGCGCCCACACTGTTGCTCCTGATAACAGCATTTTCAGCTTTGCCGCTCAGTCTCAGGTTGCCAACACTTTTGTTGTTGATATCAAGTTTCTGTGCATTGAGCGCAAGATCAACACTACCCACGCTTTTATTTTCAAGAGAAAGATCACCAAAATTCAAATTGCCCACCGAAGAAACATTCCCAACCATTTTAAGGTCCATACCTTTCAAGTTTTTGAAAGTGATATACACCGTCATTTTCTTTTTGCTGTTGAAATGGGAATCCTTTTTCATGTCGACAATAAGTTTACTGCCTTCATTTTTTACTTCAAAAAGAGACTGGAGATTGTCTTCGGCTTCGATCTTTAAAGACTCCTTGCTTCCTTGTGTAAGTACCACATTAAAAATTCCACTGGCTTCGAGCTGATCAAATGGTTGAATGGCTACATCCTTTGTGATCACATTTCCGCTTCCTTCGATCTTTGGTTCTTTGTCTCTGTCTTTCTGTGAAAAAACAGTCGTGACAGATAAGGTCATCAGGAAAAGACTGCAAGTAATGGCTATAGCTTTTCTCATATAAAACGGGTTTAAATTTTAGGTAATAAAATTAAACGAAATTTTTCGTAGAACGAAAATGCCCCTTATTTTGTTACAGTCATTTCAAAAAATTATGAAAGGTTATTAGGGTATGTGAATGAACGCGTTTTACGATATTTGACGGGATGATCCTGGACTTAAAAGAATTAAAGCCTGCAGACAGGCAAAACTATTTGCAACATGCCATTGCACCGAGGCCCATTTGCTTTGCGTCTACCACAGATAAAACGGGAAATATAAATCTCAGCCCTTTTAGCTTTTTCAACCTTTTCTCTTATACACCGCCGATCGTTGTCTTCTCGCCCTTGAGGAGGGTCAGAGACAATTCAACAAAACATACTTTGCAAAACCTCCTCGAAGTGCCTGAAGTGGTTATTAATGTCGTTGATTATGATATGGTACAGCAAACAAGCCTCGCAAGCTGCGAATATCCAAAGAACACAAATGAATTCATTAAAGCCGGGTTTACTGCCGAGCCCGCAACCATCGTTAAACCACCTATGGTGAAAGAAAGCAAAGTGAAGATGGAGTGTATTGTGATCGAAGTAAAACCGTTGGGTGAAAATGGAGGCGCGGGAAATTTAGTGATTTGTGAAGTAATAAGAATGCACATTGCTGACTCGATCCTGGATGAAAATCAAAAGATCGATCAAAAAAAGTTGCATCACGTGGCAAGATTGGGTAGCAACTGGTATTGCCGGGTTGATGAATCGAATCTTTTTATTGTTGAAAAACCAAATACACAATTGGGGATTGGCGTAGACGTATTACCTCTTGCGATCCGCCAGAGTAAAATTCTCACCGGCAATAATCTGGGACAATTAGCCAATGTTCATGACTACCCCCTGATCGATCCCTCTTTTGATGATGATCATCTAAAGCAGATCACTCAATATTATAGTATCAGCCCTGATGAAATGGAGAAGGAATTGCATTCTTATGCAAAAAAATTGCTGGACCAGGGAAAGGTGAATGAGGCGTGGCAGGTATTGCTATCTGTAAATTAAGTCAGTCTTTCTTTAATCCCAGCCGTTCCATTACGGCTTCCTTTTTTGATTTTGACACGATAAGACTTTCGCCAGTTTGCAACTTTACATATCCTCCATCGGAACGCACAAAATGTGTTACATAGTCAAGATTGACGACAGTCGAATGATGAATGCGCTGGAAAAGATCCGCCGGCAACAGTTCCTCGATATCACCTAGTGTTTTTGACACAACGATATATTTCTTATTATCAAGAAACACTTTCGTGTAAGCTCCCTCTGCCTGGCAATAGATAATATGAGTCACCTCAACAAACTCATATCCATCCCGGTAGGGCAGTGCTATTTTTTGCTGCGATGAGGGCTGTTTAATATTCCGTAATAGGTTTTCTATATTAGCTTGACGCTGTTGTTGTTCCACTTTTTGCTGTGCCTTTTTTACGGCCTCCTTTAGATCATTAGCATCGATGGGTTTTAGCAAATAATCGACCGCGCTGATCCGGAAAGCCTTTGCAGCAAACTGGTCGTGTGCCGTGGTAAAGATGACGCTGAAATGGATTTCATCCAACACGTCCAGCATCTCAAATCCATTCATCCATGGCATTTCAATATCCAGGAAAACCAGGGCAGGCTTTTCTTTCTTAATAGCCATGATTCCTTCCTTGGCTGAATGGCAAACGCTTATCACCTCAACTGAAGGACAATATTGTGCCAGGTCATTTCTCAAAATGGCCGCATTTTGC